>NZ_JBAWAC010000289.1:0-2020 GCF_049589095.1 Haladaptatus sp.
GGCTTCGTCCGTGTCCGCGTCGAGTTCCAGACGGGCAAGAATCCCGTTCAGGTAGTTGTGCGTCTTCGCGTGGGCGGGGAGCGCCGCGTCGGGCACACGCTGCGTCTCCACGACTTCGGCGGTGGCCGGGGCGTCCCAGACCGGAGTCCCCTCGCTTCCGCCGCGGAGAAGGTCCGAGACCATCACGACGACCGTCGGATTCTCGGCGGGACCGGGTGATAGTTTGCCGGGCTGTGGACCCCGCGAGATGGTGAGTTTGACGTACGCTTCCTGAAGGTTGTTCGCGTCGAGCGTGTCGCGGATACGTTCCAGAAAGTCCTCGTCGGAAATCCCGTGATCGAGCGCGAGGGCATCGCAGGTCGCTTGCAGACGCTCGGCGTGTGCCTCCCATTCGAACACGGTTCCGCCGTAGGCGCGCAGGGTTTCGAAGGCCGCATCACCGTACATGAAGCCACGGTCGCGGACACTCACGGTCGCCTCGTCGGCCGGAACGAGGTCGCCGTTCACGTGGTAGTACATGGTCCTCCCGATTCACGCTCCCGTTCGTCTTCACACAGTTCACAGAAGTTCCGCACGAGGCGTTTCCCCTCGTCGGTGAGGATGCTCTCGGGGTGGAACTGCACGCCGACGTGCGGGAGGGTCGCGTGCCGAACCCCCATCACGATGCCGCGCTCGTCCGTCGTCCGCGCCGTCTCGACGAGCACGTCCGGAATGTCGCCGTGTTCGACCGCCAACGAGTGGTATCGCCCGACGTCGAACTCCGTGGGCAACCCGTCGAAGATCCCCTCGCCGTCGTGTGTCACCGTCGATGGCTTCCCGTGGACGACGTCCGGCGCGTGGCCGACCCGCGCGCCGTGGGCCGCACAGAGCGCCTGATGGCCCAGACAGACGCCGAGCGCGGGATAGGTGGTTTCGGAAAAGACGGCCATCGAAACCCCCGCGTCGTCCGGGGTTCCGGGACCCGGCGAGACGATGATTCCGTCGGGGTCGAGAGCGCGGATACCGGCCACGTCGATGGCGTCGTTCCGCCGGACAACCACCTCGTCGGCAAACTCACCGAGATACTGGACGAGGTTGTAGGCGAACGAGTCGTAGTTGTCGATGACGAGAATCATTGTGGGATGGGCGACGGTGACGGTCTCTATGTCGTCGGTTGGCGGACCGGCACGTAAAAGCTGACCTTTTCGGGGGCGATCCGGAAACGAACGATGACCGCCCGAACTCAATCGTCGCCGTTCTCGAACCGCACCACGTCGATGTCGGTGCCGGTGTCGGGGTCGCGTTGGGCGACGATGGAGAGCGTCTCGCGGGCGAGGGCTTCCACGTCGTCCAACCCGCGGTCCGTGTCGGCCTGTTCGAGGGGGCCGAAGGCGACGGACGCGCCGCTGCCGAGCGCGGTCACGTCGGACGCGAGCACGAGGCCGTCGCTCCCGACTTCGCGGAGACCGACGTCGCCGTTCGAATCTAGCCCTACGACCAACCCGTCGAGACCGAGTTCTCCCGTCAACTCGCTCGCAACCTGCGCAATTCGGTCGATGTGGACGTCGTCGCTCTCCTCTCGACTGCGGTCGAGTTCGGTGCCGAACCGGCGGTCAAACTCCTCGATGGCTCCGACGCCACCGACGACGGCGGCACCGGCGTCGTCGTACTCGAACACTCGCCGTACCCCGTCCGAAGTGACGGCGTCGTCGCTCGTGACTCGGCGGTCGGCGGCGAGAACGGTACCTTCGGCACACCGAATTCCGATAACGGTCGCCATAGATGGAGGTCGGGACGAAGCCAAAAGAGGATTGTTGCCGTCGAGTCGCCGTTCCACCCCGCATCTTGACGAACCTACGCCTCGGCGACGGGCCGACGGCGGGTCCGGTAGACGCTCATCGAGGCGATAGAGAGCGCGATGACGAGCGCGACGACGGCGCTACCGACGAAGAGCGGGTAGTAGCCCGTGACCTCGGCGAGCGCGGCGAACAGGACCGGCCCCGCGGCACGCCCGAGGAACGTCGTGCTGTTGCGCAGGCTC
>NZ_JBAWAC010000290.1:0-2978 GCF_049589095.1 Haladaptatus sp.
CTTTTCGCCGACGCCGATAGGTCCGGCACCGGGACCGCCGCCGCCGTGCGGGGTGGCGAACGTCTTGTGGACGTTGTAGTGCATGATGTCGAAGCCCATGTCGCCCGGACGGGCACGGCCGAGGAGCGCGTTCAGGTTCGCACCGTCGTAGTAGAGCAGGCCGCCTGCGCCGTGGACGATTTCGGCGATTTGCTCGATGTCGCGCTCGAACAGGCCGAGCGTGTTCGGGTTGGTGAGCATGAACAGCGCGGTGCTGTCGCCGGTCGCGGCTTCGAGTGCCTCGATATCGACGCGGCCGTCGTCCGCGCTCGGGAGTTCGACCACATCGTAGCCGCCGAGCGCCGCGCTCGCCGGGTTGGTACCGTGGGCGCTGTCCGGGACGATGATTTCCGTGCGCTGGTCGCCCTCGCCGTTCGCCTCGTGGAAGGCCTTCGCCACGAGAATGCCGGTGAATTCACCCGCCGCACCTGCGGGGGGTTGGAGGCTGACTGCGTCCATCCCACCGATCCGGGCGAGGTAGTCCTGGAGACCGTAGAGCAGTTCGAGGGTTCCCTGCACGCTGTCCTCGGAGCGGTCGGGGTGGACGCTCGCGCCGGGGAGCGCCGCCACGTCCTCGGTGAACTTCGGGTTGTACTTCATCGTACAGGAACCGAGCGGGTACGGACCGCTGTCGATGCCGTAGTTCATCTGGGACAGTCGGGTGTAGTGGCGGGCCAACTCGGGTTCCGACAGTTCGGGGAGGTCAAGGCTATCGCGGGTCAACTCATCGGGGAGCGAGGATTCGATTTCGACCTCGTTGCCGTCTTTTTCGGACAGGAGCGGTTCGTACAGGTCCTCCTCGTCGTGTTCCCACTTCGCTTGCGTGTAGTTCACGCGAACCACCCCGTGATCGTGAAGCTCGAATGACGTGTCTTTCGTAGGTTCATTAGTTTGCTACCTCCTCGAACAGCGTGACGAACTCACCGATGGCGTGTTCGTTCACGTCGGTCACACACACCTGAATCTCGTGTTCACCGACTTCGTGGACCGCGAAGCCGCGTTCCTCCAAATCTGCGACGATTGGGGGTGCGGGTTGGTCGGTGCGGACGACGAACTCGCGGAAGTGGTGGCGGTCGTTGACCGGTGCTTGGACGCCGTTGATGTCGTCCAGTCGTCCGGCGAGGTCGTCGGCCAGCGTGACGCATTTCTCGGCCAGTTCGATCAGTCCGGACGAACCCAGATACGCGATGTGCATGGCGGTTCGCAGCGCGACCCACGCCTGGTTCGTGCAGATGTTGGAGGTCGCACGCTCCCGGCGGATGTGCTGTTCGCGCGTCTGGAGCGTGAGGGTGTAAGCGCGGTTATCATCGCCGTCTTCACTGATGCCGATGAGTCGGCCCGGCACCTGCCGGACGAACTCCTCGCGCGTGGCGAACAGTCCGAGACCCATCCCGTAACTCGTCGGCAGGCCGAGCGTCGCGGCGTCGCCGACGACGACGTCCGCACCGACGGCGGCGGGTTCCTGCAACAGCGCGAGCGCCACGGGGTCGGTGCCGAGACAGAACAGGGCATCGTTCTCGTGTGCGATGTCGCCGATTGCCGCGAGGTTCTCCTCGATGGTCCCGCGCGTCGTCGGGTTCTCCGCGTAGACGAGCACGGTGTCCTCGTCGACGGCCTCAGCGAGCGAATCCACGTCCACGTTTGCGTCGTCGGTCCCGTATTCGTCCACGACGAGGCCCGGCCCGTCGGTGTAGTTTTCGAGGACGCTCCTTCGCTCGGAGAGCAGGGAGTCGGGAACGAGGACGCGGTTGCCGCTCGTCTTCCGGACACGGGCGGCGAGTAGTGCCGATTCGGCCAGCGCCGTCGCGTGGTCGTACATCGAGGCGTTGACGATTCCCAGACCGGTTAACTCGACCAGCATCGACTGGTATTCGAACAACGCTTGCAGGAACCCCTGCGTGATTTCCGGTTGGTACTGCGTGTAGGAGGTCAGAAACTCCGACCGATCCGCGAGGTGATCGACCAACGAGGGAACGTAGTGGCTGTAGTGGCCGCGTCCCAAGAACTCCGTCAGGTTTCGGTTCTCGCCGAGGATTCGTTGTAGTTCCCGGCGTGTCGCCTGCTCTGTACGCTGTTGGATGCCGAACTCGCCGTCGAAGCGGACGGGGTCGGGAATGTCGAAAAGCTCCTCCTCGCTTTCGACCCCGACCGCGTCGAGCATCGCTGCGGTCTCCTCGGCCGTGTGCGGTGCGTACGGGCTGCCCGCACTCGCGTTGCCTCCGGTCATTGAGTCGGGCTAGGGAGTCCACCCTTTTAATATGAGAGGAAAGCCGACGCCCGCATTGCACGAGCTTGCATACATATAACGACTGGGAGCGGAAAGAAGCGGAAAAGTATGCACGACAGAGCAAATATCTACGGTATACGTCCGCATTGCACACTGCAGCGCTCATCCGTGCTACTCGTCGTGACCGGTGCCGTCGCTACTGTCGGACGAAAACGGTGAGAAGTGTGGTGCCGTCGTTACTCGATCTGCTCGCGGTACTCGTCCGCGGACAGCAGGTCGTCGAGTTCGCTCTCGTCGTCCAGTTCGACTTCGAGCATCCATCCGTCGCCGAACGGGTCGTCGTTGACGAGTTCGGGCGCGTTCTCCAACTCCTCGTTCACGTCGGTGACGGTACCCGAAACGGGCGAGTAGAGGTCGGAAACCGCTTTGATGCTCTCGACGACGCCGAGGTCGCCCTCCTGTTCGAGTTCGTCACCTTCGGATGGGAGTTCGACGAAGACGACGTCGCCCAGTTCGTCCTGTGCGAAGTCGGTGATGCCGATTCGGCCGGTTCCGTCGGTTGCTGCTACCCATTCGTGCGATTCGAGATATTTGCGGTCTTCTGGTACTTCGAAGCTCATTATTTGTCTTTCAGAAACGGTGTGCTCTCAATCTTTGCTTTCTTCGACTGTCCACGCACCATCACCCGGATGACGGTTCCGGGGTCGGCGTA
>NZ_JBAWAC010000291.1:0-2590 GCF_049589095.1 Haladaptatus sp.
GGTCCCCTCCATCGAGGAGAAAGACGAGTTCGTGGTGAACCTGACGCGAGCCATCAACCGCCCGGATTTCACCATCGACACCGAAGACGACGTCTGAGAATTCCTGCGCGACCTGGTCGGCTTCTACGTCATCATGGAAGGCGTCTTCTTCTACGCCGGGTTCGCCATGATGCTCGGGCTGAAACGCCAGAACAAGATGGTCGGCATCGGCCAGCAGTTCGAGTACATCATGCGCGACGAGTCGCTCCACGTCGGCTTCGGCGTGGACCTCATCAACGAGATTCGGGCCGAGAACCCCGGCGTGTGGACCGACGAGTTCGGCGACGAGGTGACCGAACTCATCATCGAGGCCGTCGAGTTGGAGAAGATTTACGCCTACGAGGCGTGCCCCGACGAAATCCTCGGCATGAGCGCCGAGCAGTTCGCCGAGTACGTCGAACACGTCGCCGACCGCAGACTCGGACAGTTGGACCTCCCGGAGCAGTACGGTACCGACAACCCGTTCCCGTGGATGTCCGAGCAGGTGGACCTGAACAAGGAGAAGAACTTCTTCGAGACGCAGGTCACCGAGTATCAGAGCGGCGGGTCGCTCGACTGGTAACAGTCGTTCTTATTGGGACGCGCTGAGCGACGTGCGACGCTTTTCGCGGCGACGAAGCGCGTCGTCACGCAGGGTTTTCTGGTCGTCGGTCGGGCAGGAGAGGTCCGGGACCGACGCCGGTCGCTCGTCCTCGTCGAGCGCGACCATGGTGAAAAACGACGTCGCGGTGTCCCGCTTCTCGTTCCGACTGGGCCGTTCGGCACGGACCGTGACGACGACGTCCATGCTCGTCTTCCCGGTTTCGAACACGTACCCCTCCACGGTCACGATGTCCCCGAGGTCGATGGGGCCGAGGAAATCGACGTGATCCATCGACGCCGTCACGACCTGCCGCCGCGAGAATCGGCGGGACGAAATCGCGGCGCAGATGTCCATCCAGTGCAGCACCGACCCGCCGAGCGCCCGCCCGAGGTTGTTCGTATCGTTCGGCATCAGGATTTCGCTCATGACCGTATGGGATTCCGAGAGGGTCTCCGTTTCGTTCATCGAGCGGACGTACACGACGCTCACAGATAAATCATCTGTACTTGCGTTATTGAAAGTTCATTTGCTTTCTCGGCCGTCTCACTTATTCACCCCCACATCGTGCGGATGGACGGAATGTGGGGAGACAAGACCATCATCGCGGGGGCACCGCTCGGCGCTTGGTTGCTCGTCGCACCGTTCACGGTGTACGGAGAAATGCTCGCGCCGAACTTCTGGAACGACATCATCGTCGGCACGGCCGTGCTGGTTCTCGCTTTTTACGGGGCGATTCGTGTCTGGCGCGAAAAACGAATCAGCATCGCGGCGGGAATACTCCTCGCCTTGCTCGGGTTGTGGCAGGTGACGCGTCCGTTCCTCGTCGCAACCACCGGGCCGGTTCCACGGTGGGGCGACGCGGCCATCGGCGTCCTCCTCTGTTTCCTCGGCGGCCGTGTCATTCGGGAGGCGCGTCGTCCGACGCGCCTCGACCGATCGACTCGAAGCGAAGTCGGCGGGGACTAGGAGGATCGGGCCGTCGAATTGCCACGACGTGACGTGGCGTTCACCGCGGCCGCGTACCACGGCGGTCGGCGAATTCTCGTCGTGTCGATGTCAGCGACGTCGAACGTCTCGGTTCGGTAAACCGCATCGCCATCGTTCGTCCCGGATACCTCGAATCGGTAGTGATGGACGACGCCCCACATGTCGATGACGGCACGACGCATCAAGGGAAGTGAAATCTATATGATGTAAAAAGATACGGAACAGCCGAGACGGAGACAGCAAGAAAGGATATTTCCGGATAGAGTTTCTGCGGCGGTGTCCATCCCCGATTCGACATTACTATCGAAGGTTCCCACCCCCCACAATTCACACTTTCTAAACGGCAACGTGAATGAACTCGGATCCCGTATGAATGAACAAGAGCCACAATGACGGAAAAAACGCAACTCGAAATCAGAGGGATGAGTTGCGCGAACTGTTCAGGGACGGTCAGCGAGGCGTTGAACGCGCTCGACGGCGTCCGGGAGGCGAACGTCAACTTCGCCACGGACGAGGGAACCGTCGAATACGACCCCGAGGTCGTCTCGCTGGCAGACATCTACGCGGCCATCGAGGACGCCGGATACGACCCAGTTCGCGCGAGCACGACCATCGGCATCACGGGGATGTCCTGTTCGAACTGTGCGGAGACGAACGAGACGGCCCTCGAATCGGTGCCCGGCGTGGTGAACGCCGACGTCAACTACGCCACCGACGAGGCTAGCGTCGAGTACAACCCCGCGCAGGTGAGCCTCGCGGACCTCTACGACGCCGTGGAGGACGCGGGCTACGACCCGGTTCGGGAGGACGGCGCGGAGGAAGAAGCGGAGGACGCCCGACAGGCCGCCCGCCACGACGAGATTCGAAAGCAATTGCGTCTGCTGATTTTCGGTGTCGTCTTCGCGATACCGCTCGTCTTCTTCATGTTCGAGCACCTGTTCTTCCCGGATCTGATCGGGGAGACGCTCTTCGGAATCGACG
>NZ_JBAWAC010000292.1:0-18299 GCF_049589095.1 Haladaptatus sp.
CCGAGAGCAGGAACCGAGCGACGTGGCTCGACGCGCTGAACCGCACGCCGCGGTTCGGTTTCACGCCGGTCATGGTTCGCGTGATTCGCCCCTCAACGGCGGCGGTTTCGTCCACCTCCTCGGCGTACGGCGTCGCCCCGACAACGTTCATCCCGACCTCCGGGACGAGGGCGCTCACGTCCCGCTCGACGAACGACTGAACGACGCTTTCGACCGCCTCGGCCGTGTCGTTCCGCGCCGCACGGTTCCGGAGTTCGACGAGGTGGTGAACCGCTCCCGGTCCCTCGCCGACGTCGGCAGCGTAGCGGACCGCGCGCTCCATGAACTCCGTCGCGCCGCCGACTGCCGTTCGAAGGTCGTCGCCCAACGCGAGTCGGGCGGTGATCGCGCTGGCGAGCGTGCATCCCGACCCGTGAGTCGCATCCGTGTCGATGCGCGGATGCTCGAAGACTTCGATGCCGTCGGCCGTGGCGAGCACGTCCCGAACCGTCTCGCCGGGGACGTGACCACCCTTCACGAGCGCGGCGTCCGCACCCATCTCGCGGAGCGCCTCGCCCGCGGCCGCGGCGCTCTCGTCGTCCGTTAGCTCGATGCCCGTCAGGACTTCGGCCTCGTCCGTGTTGGGCGTAACGAGGGTCGCGTGGGTGAACAGGTCCGCGTAGGCTTCCTCACCCGCCGAGTCGAGCAGTCGGTCGCCCGACGCCGCGACCATCACGGGGTCCACGACGGCCGGGATTTCCAGACCGGAGACCTGCTCCGCGACGCTCCGGACGACCGGGGCTTCCGCGAGCATGCCGGTCTTGACCGCCCGAACGTCGAAATCCGAGAGGACGGCCTCACACTGGGCTTCGACATCCTCGACCGGGAGCGTGGTAAACTCCTCGACGCCGCGGGTGTTCTGTGCCGTGACGCTCGTGATGGCGCTGGTGCCGAACACGCCGTGTGCTTCCATCGTCTTCAAGTCGGCCTGAATCCCCGCGCCGCCGCCGGAGTCGCTTCCGGCGATGGTCAGCGCGACGGGGAGGGAGACCGGTGCTGGTTCTCTACTCATGTTCCATGAACTCCTCGAAGGCACCCCAGAACGGGTCCACCTCGGGATGTTCGATTTCCTCACCGTCCACCGTGACGCTGGTGCCGTCCCGAACCTCGCCGATGTCACCCGCCGGAATCCCGGCGTCGTCGAACGCGGCGAGGACGCCGTCGGCGTCCTCCGGCGCGACGGCCAGCAACAGCGTTCCCTCGCTGATGGAGGACCACGGGTCGATGTCGAAGAACTCGCAGGCCTCCAGCACGCCCGGCAGGACCGGAACGTCGTCGTGGCGCACGTCGAGTCGGACCCCGCTCGCGGCCGCCATCTCGGTCAACGCGCCGTGCACGCCGCCCTCCGTCGCGTCGTGCATGGCCGACACGTCGCCCGCCTCCGCCGCTATCCGGGCGTCCTCGACCGGACTCATGTCGTAAAACCGGTCTTTCGCCTGCTCGACGGTCTCCTCCGGAAAGTCCATCAGGTCCTCGAACTGGTTGCTCAGGAGGCCGGTTGCCTCGACTGCCGGACCTTTCGTGAGCAGGACGCGGTCGCCGGGGCGCGCGCCGTTCGGTCGGACCACGTCGTCCGGGTCGCCGACGGCCATCGCGGTGGCCCCGCCGACCATCGGGTAGTTACAGCCCGCGTATCTGGCGGTGTGTCCCGTGACGACGCTGACGTTCATCTCGTTGGCCTCACGGTCGAACGTCTGCCAAATCGTGGCGAACTGCTCGTCCGTGATCTCCGGCGGGAGGTTGAAATCCACCGCGAGATGGGTGGGTTGCAGGCCGCTCACCGCCACGTCGCTCATCAGGATGTGGAACGCGAACCACGCCGCCCGCTCAAAGCCGAGCGAGGGCATGACGTAGATGGGGTCGGTCGCGGTGGCGACCGCTTTGTCGCCGACCTTCATCACGCCGAAATCGACGCCGTGCTGTGGCCCCAGCGTCACGTCGTCGCGCTCCGCACCGAGGTGCGGGAAGATGTACTCCTCGAAGAATTCGCTGTCTACTTTGCCGAGATCGGTCATCACGTCGAGATATTACTTGGTTGTATTTAGCGGTGGTGTTCACTCCCGGTCGGCCGACAACTCGGCGAATACCTGCAACGAGGGGTCTACATCGGGATGCTCGATTCGGTCGCCATCGACGTAGACGCCATCGCCCTCGCTCACCTTCCCCATTTCGGCCGCCGGAATATCCGCGTCGTCGAACGCGGCGAGGACGGTTTCGGCGGCCTCGGCTTCGACCGTCAGGACGAGCGTCCCCTCGGTCGTGGAGGCCCACGGATCGATATCGAAATAGTTGCAGGCTTCCAGCACGCCCGGCAGAATCGGCACGTCGGCGTGGCTCACGTCGAAGCGGACGCCCGCCGAGCGCGCCATCTCGACCAGCGCGCCGTGAATCCCGCACTCAGTCGCGTCGTGCATGGCCGTCACGCCGCCCGCATCGGCCGCGACCAGCGCGTCCTCGACCGGACTCATGTCGTAGAACCGGTCCTTGGCGTCCGCGATATCGTCCTCCGGCAGGTCGATCCGGTCCTCGAACAGCGTCACCAGAAAACCCGCCGTCTCCACGCCCGGTCCCTTCGTCACCAACACGCTGTCGCCCGGTCTCGCTCCGTCCGGGCGGACGAGGTCTTGCTTCTCTCCGATGGCCAACGTCGTCGCGCCGCCGACCCACGGATACTGACAGCCCGAATAGCGGGCGGTGTGTCCCGTGACGATGCTGACGCCCAGCTTATTCGCCTCGCGGTCGAAGGTTTTCCAGACCTCCGCGAACTCCTCGTCCGTGATCTCCGGCGGGAGGTTGAACTCCACCGCGAGGTGGCTCGGACGCAGGCCGCTCACCGCCACGTCGCTCATCACGACGTGGAACGCGAACCATCCGGCCTTCTCGAAGCCGAGTTCCGGGAGCAGCGAGAGCGGGTCCGTGGCGAGCGCGACGACGTGGTCGCCAACATCGATTACGCCAAAGTCCACGCCGTGTTTCGGGCCGAGGAGTTCGTCCTCGCGCTCCGCGCCGAGATAGGGGTAGATGTGTTCGTCGAAGAAATCGCGGTCTATCTTCCCGATATCGGTCATACGGAACGTATTTCCGCCGCGCACAAATCCGTGCTGATTCGTGGAATCGGGGATTCAACGGAATTTGCCACGAGAGGTCACCGCGATTTCCGTGGCGACGATCGCCGAGCGACGATGAAACCACACCGCACCCGCTTGCTTGCGGCGTTGGCGTGAGACGACGATATTGCTGCGAGCAGATGCTTTCGAGGTCGTCGTAGCAATCGGGAAATCGGAACGAGGGTACCCGCGACGGCGACAACGACTAAGCAAATTCGTGGCGTTTTCCGTCCGTTATGCCACCGGAACATGTACTCGTGGCGGGAGCGACGGGACGACAGGGTGGGGCCGTCGCGCGCCACCTCCTGGAACGCGGCGTCGAAGTCCACGCCCTGACCAGGGACGGGGGAAGCGACGCTGCCCGAGAGCTCGACGAACGGGGTGCGGTCGTCGTGGAGGGAAACCTCGGGGAGAAGGAGTCACTCGTGGACGCCGTGCGCGATGTGGACTGCGTGTACGGCGTCACCACGTCGGCCGCTGGATTGGACGCCGAAGTCGAACAGGGGACGAACCTCGGGGAAGTCGCCGCCGACCACGACGTCGATCACTTCGTGTTCAGTTCGGTGTGGGGTGCGAACGAGGGGTCGGGCGTTCCGTTCTTCGACACGAAAGCGACCATCGAGCGCCGACTGTCGGATCTCGATCTGCCGTTGACGGTCGTCCAGCCCGTGTTCTTCATGCAGAACTTGGAGGGCATGCGCGACGACATCATGAACGAGACGCTTTCGATGGCGCTCGAACCGCGCACGCCGTTGTACATGGTGGACGTGGACGACATCGGCGCAATCGTCGCGGAGGCCTTCGCGAAGCGAGCGAACTACGTCGAGCGGGAAATCGACCTCGCGGGTGACGAACTCACGTTGTCGGCGATGGCGGTTCGGCTGTCGAAGAGTATCGGAATCGACGTGACCGCCGACCACGTTCCTATCGACACCTTCGAAAAGCGGGCGGGAGAGGACTATGCGGCGATGTACCGCTGGTTCAACCGCGGGGATGCACCCATCGACCTCGCCGAGTTGCGGTCGTCTCACGATGTACGGTTGACGCTGTTCGAGGAGTATCTGGACGAACACGAGTGGAGCGGATCGGAAGGCTAGTCTCCCCGCCAGAGCTTTGGGGTCGAACGTCGTGTCAGGTGTATGGTTCGAGCGTACGAGTTCGAAGGGGGCGAGCCGTCGATACACGAGGAGGCCCACGTTTGCCGGGAGGCGACGTTGGTCGGGGACGTGACGGTCGAAGCCGACGCGAGCGTCTGGCCCGGTGCGGTGCTACGGGGTGATGCGGCACCGGTGCGAATCGGCCAAGAGTCACACATCGGGGACAACGCGGTGCTCCACGCGTCGACCGTCGGCGACCGAGTGATGGTCGGTCACGGTGCGGTGCTGAACGAAGCGACGATCGGCGACGGGTCCCTCGTCGGATTTAACGCGACCATAAACACGGACGTCCACGTCGGCGAGCGAAGCATCGTCGCCGCAGGGACCGTGACGCTCGAAGAGGCGGACATCCCGCCGGAATCGTTCGTTCGGGGGGTTCCAGCGCAGGTGACGCCGCTTTCGGAGACGACCATCGACGCGGCGGACATCTTCGAATCGTACTCGTCGGGCGAGTATACAGGGCTAGCCGAGCGCCACGAAGGACTGTTCGAGTAGGATCGATACGGAGGTGAAGCGGGTCGATACGGCCGGGTCAGAGCCTAATAAAGAAACTTGCAAACGCAACCCATGCAGTGATTGGTTTGACCCTCGAATATGCGTGATGAGCGACAAAACTAATGAACGAGACTGCTGAAGGATTTGCTGCCGACTCAGGGAGGGGAGATACGATGTCTGATACTGCTCTTCAGTTCGGAAACCGCGAATTGGTCCTGGTGTCGAACAGGGAACCGTACGTCCACGAGCGAGTGGACGGTGAGATTCAAGTTGTTCGACCGACCGGCGGCCTCACGTCCGCGCTCGATCCCATGATGGCGAGCACCGGAGGAACGTGGGTCGCGTGGGGGAGCGGCGACGGCGACGACGAGATGAGCGACGAGGACGGTTGCGTTCGCGTCCCGCCGGAGTCTCCCTCGTACGACTTGAAGCGCGTCTCGCTCACGGACGAACAGGTACAGAACTACTACTACGGCTACAGCAATCAGGTGCTCTGGCCAATGTGTCACTCCGATACGGCCAAGATGACGCCGAAACCGGAGTTCTGGGAGCACTATCGGGAAACCAACGAACACTTCGCGGACGCGATACGGGAGCAAGTGGACCCATCGGAAGCCGTCATCTGGTTTCAGGATTATCACTTCGCGCTGGCACCGCGACGGATCCGGGAGGAGTGTCCCGACGCGTTCTGCATGCAGTTCTGGCACATCCCGTGGCCGTCGTGGGACGTGCTCCAAAGCTGTCCGGAGTACGAGGAACTGCTCGACGGACTGCTGGCGAACGACCTGCTCGGCTTCCACACCGACCGCTACTGCGAGAACTTCCTCGACTGCGTCGAACGGGCGTTCGACACCGAGGTGGATCACGAAGCCGGGTGGGTTCGCTACGAAGGGCGAACGATTCAGGTCGAATCCTTCCCGCTCGGTATCGACGCCGCGGAACGGCGGCAGCTCGCGGGGTCGACGGAGGCCGACGACGCGTGGGAATCGCTCCGCGAAACGTACGCGCTCGACGCCGACCGGTTGGCCGTCGGGGTTGATCGACTCGACTACACGAAAGGCATCGAGCAACGGCTCGCCGCACTCGAACGGCTCTGGGAGAAATATCCCGAGCGGCGTGAGACGTTCACGTACGTCCAGAAGGCGAGCGAGAGTCGAAGTCAGATCGACGACTATCAGCGCGTCAAGGAGAACGTGACGAGCGAAGTCGAGCGGATCAACGACCGCTTCGGGACGGCGACGTGGCAACCGATCGTCTACATCGACGATCACCTCTCACCGGCCGCGCTGGCCGCGCTCTATCGGGAATCGGATATGGTGCTCGTGAGTTCGCTCCGCGACGGGATGAACCTCGTCGCGAAGGAGTTCGTCGCCTCACAGGTCGACGACCCGGGAGTGTTGGTCCTCAGCGAACTCGTCGGCGCACACGAGGCGCTCGGCGAGTGGGCGATAACCGTCCACCCGAACGACACCGAAGCGTTCGCGGATAGCATCGAGGAAGCCTTGGAGATGGACGAATCGGAGCGAGCGAACCGAATGGAGCCGCTACGAGCGTCGGTAGAGGAAAACGACATCGAGGCGTGGAAGAACAGCGTGCTGCAGAGTGCGAGCAAGGTGTTGAGTCGAAAGGAGACGACGGCCCAACGCGATACGACGGGAACGACAACGGAATACACGAACGAATGAGCGGAAGCGGGTCGGCTTCCGCGTATCGGCGTCCTCCGTATTTCGTGGCGGACCGCTTCCGCCGCACTCCGTAACGGTCTGCTCGGATGCCGCTACGATTTCGACGTCGAGTATCTCATCGGTCCAGCAGGTCGGCCCGACAGTCCTCGGTTAGCTGACGGAGACCGTCGCTGATTTCGACGGGGTAGGAACCCGGCGCACGCAGGTCACGACAGTCGTCCGGGAGACATCGCCGTCGTCTTCCCGCCCGTTCGGCGATTGCGCCGAGTTCGGAGGAGTCGGCGACGCGCTCCCCGTCCTCGTAGACGAACACCAGTTGGTCCTCGCCGGGCGCGTCCTCGCCACGCAGTGCGATCACGTCCTTTTCGTAGGTGCCGTCGTCGTCGTCCTCGATTCTGCGGACGCTCTTCGCCCCGGGGTACGTGACTTTCCCCGACGACAGTTTCATGCTCGGTCGCATCTCGCCGTCGCGTTCGATTTCGGTGAGTTTGTAGACGAGGTCGAGCGACGGGGCATCCCCGCTCGTCGTCAGTGCGGTGCCGGGACCGAATCCGGTCGCCACACCGCCCTCACGCAGGAAGTCGGTGATCTTGTACTCGTCCATGTTGGAGGAGACGAAGATCGGTCGGTCGCCGACGATTTCGGCGACCTCCTTCGAGAGGGAAACGAGGTCGCCGGAGTCGAGTCGCACGCCGACCTCGGCGTCGTGCTCGTCGGTCAGTTCCATCGCCAACTTCGCCCCTTCGACGGTGTCGTAGGTGTCCACCAGCAGAATCGTGTCCTCGTGATACTGATCGAGGAACGTCCCGAAGGCGTCGCGCTCGCTCTCGAAGCTCTGGACCCACGAGTGGGCCATCGTCCCGTACACCGGGAGGGAAAACGCCTCCCCTGCGGAGACGAGCGAGGTTCCGTCGAAGCCGCCGATCGCCGCGGCGCGGGCGGCTTTCATCCCGGCGTCGGTACCGTGGGCGCGTCGGGCACCGAAATCCACGAGCGATTGGCCGTCGCCGTGGCGTTCGACCGCTTCGCGCATCCGGGCGGCTTTGGTCGCCACGAGGCTCTGAAAGCCGACCTGGTTCAACAACAGGGTCTCGAACAGTTGGGCTTCGAAGATGGGGGCGGTCACCTCCACGATGGGCTCGTTCGGGAACACGGGCGTCCCCTCCGGGAGCGCCCGCACGGTGCCAGTGAACTCGAACTCCGCGAGTCGGGAGAGGAAGTCATCGTCGAACCCGCGACCGGCGAGATACGAGATTGCTCGCTCCCCGAACGAGATGGAGTCGATGTAGGCCATCGCCTGTTCGAGTCCGGCCACGAGAACGTACCCCCTATCCGATGGCAGTTTGCGGAAGAAGAGGCTGAACGTCGCCCGCGGGTTGTGGTCCGCGGCGTGATACCCCTGCAACATCGTCAACTCGTAGAGGTCGGTGAACAGCCCCAAGTTTTCGGGCGTGATGTAGCCGAACCGCTCCGCTGGTTGGTTCCCCCCAGTCATAGACGCCGAGACGACGCCGCCACAGTAATAGTTGGGGGACGGTTCGGGTTCGAGTTGGAGAACGGTACGAGTTCGAGAGAACCCGG
Organism: Haladaptatus sp.; assembly: GCF_049589095.1. Lineage (NCBI taxonomy): Archaea > Methanobacteriati > Methanobacteriota > Halobacteria > Halobacteriales > Haladaptataceae > Haladaptatus > Haladaptatus sp. The sequence continues at coordinate 8,065 of NZ_JBAWAC010000292.1, forward strand.
CGAGACGCGTTTATTCGTCGGGATCCTACATCGTCCCATGAACCTGGAATCGCTCAAACCCGATTTCCTCACGCCAAACTGGAAATGCCACTCGTGCGGGAAGAAGTACTGGCGCAACCCTCGACAGTGCGGCCGCTGTCAGAGCACGGTCTTCGACAAGATTCGATAGCCGATAGTTGGACGGAAGACGACCCCGAAATATTAGCGAAAGAGCAATAACTGTTTTGCTATGAGTTAGCCAATAGCAAACTGATGTCGGGAGAAAAAGCAGTGTCAGTGGGAGTACTCAGCCTCCACAACAGCAAGGAGACGAAGGCTATTTTGAACGCCGTCGAAGCGTTGGGCCACGATCCGGTCTGGCTCCGGCGGGAGAACACGTCCGTCGAGATACGGGACGGTCGTGTCGTGCTCGAACCGGACGTAGACGTCATCGCGAATCGGTTGTTGTTGTCGAAGACGGAGAACCCCGAGGAACTCCTCGGGCTTGCGAACCTGTACGAAAGCCTCGTGCCGATGCTGAACCCGCCGATGTCGGTCCTACAGGCCACTCACAAGTTCTCGGCAGCCGTCCGGTTGGCGGACGAGGGGATTTCGGTTCCCGACGCTATCTTCGCGCTCTCCACGGATCGGCTCAACGGGATCGGCAAGACGTACGGTCCCGAGGCGGTGTACAAGACCGCCATCGGAACCCACGGCGGCGGAACGTGGAAGGTGAATTTGAACACGCCCATCAGTTCACGAGTCGGGAAGCGACAGGCGTTCATCCAACAGCTCATCGAGCAGAACGGGGACGGCCCGCACAGCGACCTGCGCGTCTACGTGGTCGGGGATTCCGTCCTCGGCGGGATGATCCGGTCGGCCCCGGACGAGGAGTGGCGGACGAACGTCGCGCTCGGCGGCGACGTGACGGCGGCAGGTGACGTTCTCACGGACGAGATCGCCCAAATAGCGCTCGATTCAGCACACGCCATCGGACTCGACTACGCTGGCGTGGACCTCATCCGGGACGAGGACGAGTGGTACGTGCTCGAAGTCAACCCGACGGCGGGGTTCAAAGGGTTCTTCCGAGCCACGGGCCACAGTCCGGCACCACACATCGCACGCGCTGCGATCGAGGCGGGCGGCGGAAGCGTGGACGAGAGTCGAATCACGGAACTGACGACGACGCTCGACGATTCGGTTCCGGACTGCAAACCATCGACGGGTAGCCAACGACTGTCGGACCAGCCCACCATCGGCTACACCACCGAGGTCGTCGTCAGCGGGACGACGGGGTCGCGCACCGTCGTCGCCAAGTCTGACACGGGTGCGAGCCGAACCAGTATCGACACCGGAATCGCGGCCGACGTGGGTGCGGGTCCGATTCGGCGCATCTCGCGGGTGCGCTCCGGAAGCTCGAAATCGAGCCGAACCCGACCGGTCGTGGACGTGGTTATCGGCATCGCCGGGAACCACTACACGGTTTCCGCGAACGTCGAGGACAGGAGCCACATGAACAATCCCGTCCTGCTGGGCCGCGATATCCTCGAACACTACCAAGTGGACATCAGCAAGCGAGTGGACGAGACGGAGGGCGGCACCGTCGAGGAGTGAGTGTCAGATTTGTACTGTCCCCAATGGGGACACATCCCGTCGAGGAGGAGTTACCACCTCACGGGCCGAATTCTACTGTATTGGAATCGTGGTTGTAGTCAAATACTCGATCCGACACTATCTGCCACCCTCCCCGACCTTTATCCCGGAATGTGACCCACATCCAGTATGGAACGGTACGATGCTCTCTATCGGCTCTACGACGAATTCGACGCGAAGACCCTTCGAGCGTATCAGGATTTCGTGGACGTATTCCCGCCGGTCGACTCCCGCGTTGCGCTGGAGCACTGGCAGTCGGCGAGCGACGAACTGGAACGGCGAAAGGACGAGATTCGGGACGGGTTCGACGCGGGCGAAACCTACGCGGACGTGGCGGCCCACGCGACCCGCGACCAGGCGTTCACCGCGCTCGACCTCTACTCCAAGTACGGCCGGTCGGTGAACGCGCTCGTGTTGGACGTGGACGAGACGCTGCGGTCGGCGGGCGGGACGGACAACGAGATTCCGCGCGAGACGCTGAACCTGCTCACCGAATTCCACGAGAAGGGCGTGCCCATCGTCGTCTGTACGGGCCAGACGCTGGAGAACGTGAAGGGGTTCGCCATACAGGGACTCGGCAACGAAATCGTCCATTCCGGCACGGTAAGTATCGTCTACGAGGCAGGAACTGGCGTGTTCACGCCCGGCCACGGCGCGGAGACGAAGCGACTGCTGTTCGAGGAGTTGGACGACGAGATTCGAACCGTCTTCGACACGGTGCGCTCGGAGGTGCTCTCCTCGGCACCCGACGAACTCCGGCGGTGTACCCACCTGCAGGGCAACGAGTTCAACATCACGATGAAGCCGAACTTCGAGACGGGGAGTTCGCGGGCGGTCGAAGTCATCGACCGCGCGCTCGTCTATCAAATCGACTTGCTCGGCGAGACGGTGGTCGGGGATGGCGAAGACGGAAGCGAATGGGCGCGGGCGTACTACGCCGACAGCGACCCAGAAATCCGCGGCGTCCTCGAAGCGGCGGACGGGATGCCCAAGACGGACGTTTCGGAGATTCCGGCGGACGTGCGGGACACCTTCGACAGGATCGACGTGGCGTACTACGAGGGTGATGCCGCCGAAATCGGCAGTCGGGAGTTGAACAAAGTGGTCGGCGTGGAGGCCGCGCTGGACGTCCTCGGCGTGGACGAACCGTTCACCCTCGTGATGGGCGACAGCAAGAGCGACCTCCGCGTGATGCAGTGGGTCGACGAGAACGACTGCGGCATCGGTGCCGCGCCGGAACACGCCTCGCGCGACGTGTTGAACCACGTCATTCAGACGGACGAACTCGTCTTCGACCGCGGGAAGGCGGGCGACGTGCTTCGGACGGTGTACGCGTTGAACCGTCTGGCGAGACTGGGATAGCCGACACTTGCGGGTGCAAGCACAGCGCGTTTTCGGTAGGCGTTCGAAGTACCGAACATGGAAGAATGCCCAGTGTGCGGTACGGAACTGTACGTTGATCGGGAGACGGAGTTCGTGGCGCGTCATCTCGGCCGACAGTATCGGTTCTGCTCGGACGACCATCGAACGCAGTTCGAGGAAGTGCCGGGCGAATACGTCTGATATCGCGCACTATTTCGTCACGAAAAAGCGAGGGAAGTAGAGCGTAGCGACTGTAGTGTGTAAAAATCGAGAGAAAGGTCCGTTCGTTCGAACGGAAGGAACCGAGGTAGAGGTCGTGGAAACCGTCGTCAGGCGTGAACCTGTACGCGGACGGTTTCGCCCGGTTCGACGGGACTGCGAACCGAGAGCGGTTCGTGGTCGGACTCCCGGAAGAGGCAGGTGTCCGAGCGGAGGCCGAGTCCGTCCATGATTCCGGCGCGGACCTGCGGACCGTAACGCTCGCCGAGTTTGTCGACGACGTCCGCGACGGTTGCCTCGTCGGGGACTGCCACGCGTGCGTCACGAGTCCCGGTGCGCGCGACCATCGGTCCGGTAAGTTTAACTGTGACGTTCATACTCACACATTGTCCCCCCTGCAACAAAAAGTTTACTCAGTCTCGAAAAACAGCTAACGGGTGAATTTTACTCGTTTTCGGAAAAGAACCCTGCCGAGACGAAATCGCTTATCAGGTCGGAGGACAAGCGTCCGAGTATGTCGCACGCACCAGAACCGGGGACGGACGACCCGCTTTCGCTGCACGGCGTCGTTCCGCCCACGATTACGGCGTTTCACGAAGACGAGTCGGTGAACTACGAAGCCACGGCGGCCCACGCTCAATACGTCGTAGATGGCGGCGCACACGGCGTCTTCCCGCTCGGGACGAACGGCGAGTTCCCGCTCCTGACCGGCGAGGAAAAACGCGGCGTCGTCGAAGCGGTCGTCGATGCGGTGGACGACGTTCCCGTCATCGCGGGCGTCGGTGCGCCGAGCACGTACGAAACCATTCAGAACGCGGAACACGCCGAGTCGGTCGGCGCGGACGGACTCGTCGTCATCACGCCGTTCTACTACCCGCTTGACCACGACGGAGCGCTCGAACACTACCGTCGCGTCTGTGAGGCCGTGGACCTGCCAGTGTACATCTACCACATTCCGAGCAAGACCGGCAACTCGCTGTCGCTCGACACGCTCTCGGACCTCGCCGAGATTCCGAACCTCGCCGGACTCAAGGATTCGAGCAAGGACGTTCCGTGGCTCGGACAGGCCATCGACGACAACCCGGACCTCACGTTCCTCTCGGGGTCGGACTCCCTGATCCTGCCGGGACTCCAACTCGGTTGTACCGGAACCGTAAGCGCAGTGGCGAACGCCTTCCCCGAACTGATCGTTTCCCTCTACGACGCCTATGACGAGGGCGACGAGGAACGCGCCCGCGAACTCCAAAGCGAGGTGTACGCGATTCGGAGCGCGCTGAAGGGCGGGTCGTACATGGCCGGCGTGAAGACGACGCTCGACCTGCTCGACGTGGACTTCTCCCCCGGCCCGCTCCGGAGCCCGCTCAGAAAGATGAACGACGCCGACCGCGAGACGCTCGAATCGGACCTTCGCGCGCTCGGCGTGCTCTGATTTCCCGCTTTTAAACACGGATTTCCACGAGTAGGCCGCCCTTACCGGGAGAGCGTATAACAGGGGGGCCGTCGTGCGTGGGATTATGCTTCAGTCGCGCGTTCTCGCCGTCGGGTTGGTTCTTCTTTGCATCGTCAGTGCCAGCTACGGCGGACTACCTGCCGCATCTACTGCGTCCGCCGCATCCACACCGACACCGCAAACGGCCACGACCGTCGGTTCCTGTACGACGATCACGAAACCGGGAACTTACGTGCTGACTCGCGACGTCCACAACGGGAAGACCGCCATCTCGACCGGTTGTATCGAAATCCGCGCGAACGACGTGGTTCTCGACGGCGGGGGACACACCCTCGACGGATACGGCGTCAGCGACACCAGCGGCGTCCACGTCGATGGGGCGTCGAACGTGACGGTTCGAAACCTCCGAACGCAGGATTGGAATCGCGGGGTGTACGTGGAGGACGCCTCGGACGTGACGGTGCACGACCTCGTCGCCGTGGACAACGCCATCGGGATCGGCGTGACGGGGTCGGACACTCGATTGGTAAACAACACCGTGAGGGGCGACCTTCGCGGCGTCACGCTCGACGATTCGTGGGACGATACGCTGCTCGACAACCGGATCCATCACAATCGCGCCATCGACATCTACGCTCCGGTGGTGCTGGTGCACGGGTTCGGGAACCAACTGAACGTCGGCCCACCACTCGATCCCGACAAGGACGATCGATACGAGGATATGACCGGAAACGGAAAGACCGGCGTCTCGGACGCAGTGGCGTTCCCGATCATCGCCGCCGCCCAGACGAGTGGCCTCGCACACATGCCAGCACAGCAGCGAGCGGCGCTCGATTTCGACGGCGACGGTAACTTCGACCAAGCGGACGTACTGGCCTACGCCGGACTCACGCCCTCCGGATGACTTCCTTCGCCCAATCCGGCCACTCCTTGCGTTCGGTTCCGTGAAACGTGCCGTTGCCGGACATCGATTTGAGTGCGCTCGCGTCCTCCGTGCTCCAGACCGCGCCGTCCTCGTGGAAGACACCGTTGAGGATGCCGCGTTTGCGCTGGCTCAGCATGTAGGCTGGTTTGAGCATGAGCGACCAGAAGAAGTTGCCGACTCCCGACTTCCGGATGACGGGGGCGAGCGAGGCGTAATCCGGGCCGCGCTGGGCCACGGAGACCTCCTTTTGACCCCACCCGAAATCCGCGATGCGTTGCCACTCGGTCAACCAGACGGGCATGTTGATGCTGTTGCGGAGTTCGTTCGCCTGTTGGAGGACGCCACGGTAGATGTCCGTCGTGTTCGGGTAGTTGTAGTGAAACTGGATCACGTCGATCCCCCAGTCGTAGTAATCGGTGGCGTTCGCAAAGCTCGTCGCGCCGATCGTCAGCGGGACGTCGCCGCGTCGCTCGCGGACGTAGTCGAACATGGCGCGTGCGAACCGCTTCTTCCACGGTCGCCAGCCGGGTTCGTTCATCACCTCGATGGCGAGCAGTCGCTCGTCGTCGCGGTAGCGGTTCGTCACCCACTCGGCGAAGCGCTTCGGTTCGTCCCACTGGTCGGGATTCCGCATGACGTGCTTTCCGGGCGACCAAACCGAGGTTCCCGTCCACGGGTCGGTGTCGTAGAGGTTCTTCGGGACCGGCGGACGCCCGACACCCTCGAAGACACCGAGGAGGACCCGGATTCCGTGCTTGTCCGCGGTCGCCAGGAAGTGGTCGAGCGCCCGGCCGAACGATGCGGGGTCGCGTTTCCACGCCTCGTAACTCAACCACGTCCGAATCGCGTTCAGGTTCAGACGGTCGGCAAACCCCATGTCTCGCTCCGTGACCCCACGGTCGTACGTGTTCCACATCTGGAAAGAGTTCATCGCGCGTGAGGGGAGATACATCGCACCACGAACGTCCACAGGAGGGGTCCCGATGTCTGCGACGCATCCGGAAAGCGAGACAGCAGACGCGACACCGGCGAGAAACCCCCGTCTCGTACACCGACGTGTCATGAAATCGCCGACAACGGCCGCACACCTGAAAGTAGTAACCTTTCATCTGACATTTTTCCTCATTGGCCGTTTGATGGGACGGAAGCCACTTCCGGGAATCGAGTGTCGGAACGTCGCGCGAGCCACGTCGCCGAAAACGTCGTGTCGATATCGGGGATCGGAGTACGTCCCCGTGATAGGGTCACCTCACTGAGTGTTTCCCCCGCTACTCCCGGATTAACCCCTGTATAACCGCATGCAGACGGTGGGGTTTTGGGAACGCGAGCGGACCGACATTGGTGTCTCAACGGACAGGAACGGTGGGACTATCAGGGGGCGTAACCGGTTAACTGGTCAATAGTAAGGGTGAGGAGGGTCGAAGGGATACACGAGATGCCTAATCAGCAGACCGAGCCACGGGTCGTCGGCTACTATCGACGTGGGAGATACGAACTTCGCGCCGAGGATTCGATCCACGCGTGGATCAGTGCGGAGACCCCCGTGGATGTGCTCCAGTAATAACGGACGATACCACGTAAACTTTTACTACCGAAGAAGTACCCGCGGGTATGGGACGCGACTATGCGACACTGCACGACCCCAACGCAGAGTACACGATGCGCAATCTCTCCAGCGAAACGATGGGAACGAGGGCATCGCGGGGCGATAAGCGCGACATCGAGATAACGGACGTCCAGACGACGATGATCGACGGGAACTTCCCGTGGACGCTCGTCCGCCTCTACACGGACGCGGGAATCGTCGGCACGGGTGAAGCCTACTGGGGTGCCGGTGTTCCCGAACTCATCGAGCGCATGAAGCCGTTCGTCATCGGCGAGAACCCGCTCGACATCGACCGATTGTTCGAACACCTCGTCCAGAAGATGTCCGGCGAGGGTTCCATCGAAGGCGTAACCATTACCGCCATCTCCGGCATCGAGATCGCGCTGCACGATCTCGCGGGCAAGATTCTCGACATTCCCGCCTACCAACTGCTCGGCGGCAAGTACCGCGACAAGGTTCGCGTCTACTGTGACTGCCACACCGCGGACGAGGCCGACCCCGAGGCGTGTGCCGACGAGGCCGAACGCGTCGTCGAGGAACTGGGCTACGACGCGCTCAAGTTCGACCTCGACGTGCCGTCCGGGTTCGAAAAGGACCGCGCGAACCGCCACCTGCGACCCGGCGAGATTCGTCACAAAGCCGAGATCGTGGAGACGGTCACCGAGCGCGTGAAGGACCGCGCCGACGTCGCCTTCGACTGTCACTGGACGTTCTCGGCCGGGAGCGCGAAACGACTCGCCAAAGCCATCGAGGACTACGACGTGTGGTGGCTCGAAGACCCCGTTCCGCCGGAGAACCTCAAGGTACAGGAAGAGGTCACGAAGTCCACCTCGACGCCCATCACGGTCGGTGAGAACCGCTACCGCGTCACCGAGGAGCGCCGCCTCATCGAGAACCTCGCCGTGGACATCATCGCGCCCGACCTGCCCAAGGTCGGTGGCATGCGCGAAACCCGCAAAATCGCGGACGTCGCCAACCAGTACTACGTCCCCGTCGCCATGCACAACGTCTCCTCGCCCATCGCGACGATGGCGAGCGCGCACGTCGGCACGGCCATCCCGAACTCGCTGGCGGTCGAATACCACTCCTACCAGCTCGGCTGGTGGGAGGACCTCGTGGAGGAGGACGTCATCGAGGACGGCTACATCACGATTCCCGAGAAACCCGGTCTCGGCCTGACGCTCGACATCGACGCCGTCGAGGAGCACATGGTCGAGGGCGAGGAATTGTTCGACGAAGCGTGAGCTTCGTCGAGCCAGTGAGCCTCCGGCTCACGTTGTTTGACGAGGCGTAAGTCTCGTCAAGCCAGCAAATTTCTGATTTGCGTTGTTCGACGGAACCGAAAGGAAGTATTGGAAAGAGTCGATAATTCCAACTCCCCAATACGTTTGCGTTGGGTCACATTCGACGGCTTGCACGTCGACGATTGAAAGCTATTTTTCCGTCATGAGATACTTCCCGAAGGAAGAATATCACACGCCGAAGCCGATTCGACTCGAAGAGGGACGGTATCGAACAAACTTAGAGACATATCCCAGAATTGCCAACATTCGAAACCATTTTCACACGAAATTGGTCGAAAACTATATTCAAACGCCATACTTTCGAATATTCCATGCGCGCAACGAATCGGCGTAATTTCCTCAAGGCGACGACCGTTATCGGCGCGACCCTCGCGGTCGGCGCGGAGTTCGCGGTACAGGCGAAAGAGACCGGTGTCTCGGCCGGTTCGTGGACGACGTTTCGGGGGAACGCGGGGCGAACCGGAGCGACGACCGATAGCGGACCGAACTCGAACGTGGACACGGAGTGGACGTTCGATTTGGACGGCGGGATGGCCACCGTCGAACCGCTCGTCGCGGACGGGACGATATATCTGGCCGTGACGACGACGAACTCCCCGTCGGGCAGCGAGGGATACGTCGCCGCCTACGACCAACGGGAGGGAGCGACGGTGTGGAAGAAAGACGACATCTCGCGCCCGGGGACACCGACGCTCGCCGACGGGACCATCTACTTCGAAACGTACGGTTCCGAGGACGCGGAAGCGACCGGGTTCTTCGCCCTCGACAGCAACAACGGCGAGACGAAGTGGCACAAGGAGAGTTCGCTCGGGTTCTCGAACCCGATGGTGGCGGACGGGACACTGTTCGCCGAGGTGGCGAACGGCATGGCCCAACTCGACCCCGGAACTGGTGACCAGATCTGGAAGACCGACGGTGCGAACGGGAGCGCATGCTACGCCGATGGAACGCTGTTCTCCGAGATTGGAGTCGCGCTCGACACGGGCGACGGCTCCGTTCTGTGGGACGCGTCGGGCGACGACGACGAACTGCAAGCGGTGGCCGATGGGGTGGTGTACGGCGTCGTCAACGATGGCAAGACGAATCACGCCGTCACGGCGCGGTCGGTGGACGACGGGACAGTTCAGTGGACGACACCGATCGACTATTCGGACTACTGGTCTCAAGATCGACTTACGGTCGCGGACGGACGTGTCTACTTCCACGCTGGGGATACGCTGCTGGCACTCGACGCGAAGAGCGGTGAGACGGTGTGGACACACGAGGCAAACGCCACGCTCGCCGGGGCGGTGACGGTCGCCGACGGGACCCTCTACGCCGGTGGACGGGTCGGCGGCGACGGGGGGAACGCGGTGCTCCTCGCCATCGACGCGGCGTCGGGCGAACAGGATTGGCAGTACGAGTTCGGAGGGTGGGATTCCGCGGACACCGGCCCTGCGGCCAACTCGCCCGTCGTCGCCGACGGGAAGGTGTACACCGCGACGTACCCGATGAAATCGACCATCGACTACGAGTATACGAAGTACGGCGACTTCTACGTCCTCGGAAGCGACGGCGAACCGACGACCACGACCACCGACGAAACGACCACGGATACCACGACCACCGACGAAACGACGACCGAAACCACGGGAACCACAACGAATACAGCGACTACGACGACTGCGGATTCGACGACATCCACGACGGAAGCGGGGACGACCACGACTGGAACAACGACCACGACCGGAACGGGGA
>NZ_JBAWAC010000293.1:0-4288 GCF_049589095.1 Haladaptatus sp.
CAACACGACCGCGAGTCGCTAGCATTCGCTCCGGAAAATCTCCGATTTTCCGGGCCAACGAACCCCCAACGGGGGTGAGGAGGTTTTTTGTCGACACTTTGCCAGGGAGCCAGCGGAAGTGACGACGGCTGTCGTCACTTCCCCCTGCGACCGCGGCAAAAGGTCGTTCCGAAGCTGTTTTACCCGGGAGTTTTGAAAGGAACGCTATGACCGCGCCATGGGACGACTGGGACCATATAACTAACCTCGACCCGGACAAGAGCCTCGCGGATGGCGATACGTTCGCCGACGTGTGTGCGACGGGGACGGACGCGCTCGAAATCGGCGGGACGCTGGATATGACACAGGAGAAGATGCAGCGTGTCATCGACGCCTGTGCGGAGTACGACGTGCCGCTCTATCAGGAACCGAGCAACCCCGCCGTCGTCGTGGACAGCGATGCGCTGGACGGCTACCTCGTTCCGACCGTGCTGAACACGCGGGACGTCGCGTGGATCGCCGGACTGCACAAGGAGTGGGTTCGGATGTCGGAGATCGATTGGTCCAAAACCCACACCGAGGGATACATCATACTGAACCCGGAGGCGAGCGTCGCCCAGTACACCGATGCGAACTGCGACCAAACGCCCGAAGACGTGGCGGCCTACGCCGAACTTGCCGAACGAATGCTCGGCCAACAGATAATCTACATCGAGTGTTCCGGTATGTTCGGCGACCCGGAGACCGTGAGGATGGCACAGGAAGCGTTGGACGAGGCGACGCTGTTCTACGGCGGCGGCATTCACGACTACGAATCGGCGAACACGATGGCCCAATACGCCGATACGGTCGTCGTCGGCGACCTCGTTCACGACCAGGGTGCGGACGCGGTCCGCGAGACGGTCGAGGGCGCACGGGACGCGAAAAAGGCGCGCGCGGAATCGGCGTAAGCCGGAATCCATCGGCAGTAGTTTTTCCTACAACTGGTTCGAATCGATCGTGAGCTGTTCGCTCGCCTATTTGCCGTTTATCGTTCCGAGAGCAACTGGGACAACAAAATTCTCCGTTCAAAAATATGCGAAGCAAATATTCATATATTCATAGTCCCAATATGCAAGGGACTATGTCCGCACTCGAAACGACCGGGTTGACGAAATACTACGGCGAGACGCGAGGAATCGAAGACCTCTCGCTCGCCGTGACCGAGGGCGAAGTGTTCGGCTACCTCGGTCCGAACGGGGCCGGGAAGACGACGACGATTCGAACGCTCCTCGGATTCATCGCCCCGACCGGCGGGGACGCAACCGTACTGGGACACGACGTTCGGGACGAGCGCGCACTCATCGAGGCGAAGCGGCACATCGGCTACCTTCCGAGCGACCCGGGATTCGACGAGGACGCGACCGGAACCGAATTCCTCGACTATCAGGCGTCGCTGAAGGGCGACGACCGACGGGAGGAGTTACTCGAACTGTTCGACGCGCCGGTCGAGCGGAAGATCGAGGAGTTCTCGCGAGGGAACAAACAGAAACTCGCCATCGTCTCGGCGTTCATGCACGACCCCGACCTGGTCATCATGGACGAACCGACCTCGGGTCTCGACCCGCTGATGCAGGAGCGGTTTTACGACTTCCTCGACGACGAACAGGAGCGAGGTGTAACGATCTTCTTCTCCAGTCACGTCCTGAGCGAGGTTCGGAAAGTGTGTGACCGCGTCGGCATCATCCGCGACGGGAAACTCGTGACGACCGAGGACGTGGAGACGCTGCTCGACAGGAGCGGGAAACGCGTGCGGATGCGAACGTCGGACCCGATCGACCGCGAGGATTTCGACATCGACGGCGTCCACGACCTCACCCTCGACGGTGCGGTGCAGTTCACCTTCACCGGCGAGTACGACACCCTGCTCGACCACCTTTCGCGGTACCACATCGTGGACGTCGATATCGAGGAAGCGCCGCTCGACGAGGTGTTCATGCGGTTCTACGGCGACGAGATCGCTGGAAGCGAGCGCGAAGATGGGGTAACTACCGACGTGGCGGACGACGTTCCCGTCAGCGACGGAGGTGAGAGCCATGTTTGAAATCACGCGCTACGAATCCTCGCGGCGGGTCAAGGGGACGATCGCACTGGCGGTCCTGATGAGCCTGATGGCGGTACTGTACGCCGCCCTCTTCCCGTCCATCAAATCCTCCGGCGCGAGCATCGATACCTACTGGAACAACCTACCACCCGCGATGAAGGCGGCGTTCGGTGCGAGCGGCGGCGGGTTCTCGTTGACGACGATGTCGGGATTCCTCGCCATCGAGATGTACCAGTTCTTCTGGCTGCTCCTGCTCGGCATCTACGTCGCGTACATCGCCGGGAACCTCATCGCTGGCGACGTGGAACGCGACCGAATGGACATCCTGCTTGCCACGCCGATTTCGCGCTCGAAGGTGCTGGTCGAGAAGTTCCTCTCCATCGTACCGGTCATCCTCGTCCTCAACGTCGTCGTCGGCGTGGTCGTGTACGCGAGCGTCGTCGCCATCGGCGAGTCGGTATCGCTCGCCGATTTGGCCGTGGTTCACCTGCTCTCGATTCCGTACCTGCTCGCGTGCGGCGCGATCGGACTGCTCCTCTCCGTGCTGTTCGACCGCGCGGACATCGCCCAGCGAGGAGGACTCGGTGCCGTGTTCGTCCTGTTCCTGCTCAATTCGGTGGGTGAATCGGCGGATATGGGGTGGCTCGGTGCGCTCAGCCCGATGCACTACTACGACCCGACGGCGATCCTGGTCTCCGGGAACTACGACTGGGCGGGCGCTGGAATCCTGCTCGTCGGCACCGCCGCACTGGTGCTCGTCAGCCGCGCGGTCTTCCAGCGGAGGGACATCGCGTGAAAGGGTTCAGCGACGCCGAACGCGACCGAATCCGCGAGCAGTTGCTGGAGACGGGGGGCGAACTGTTCGCGCAGTACGGCCTGCAGAAGACGACCATCGCGGACCTCACCGACCCGGTCGGCATCGCCAACGGCACGTTCTACCAGTTCTTCGACTCCAAGGAGCGACTGTATCTCGATGTGGCGGAACTGGAAGGGCAGGTTGTGGCCGACGAAATCGTCGCCAACTCGTTCGAAGTCGAAGACGACCCCGAATCGGCGATTCGGCGCTTCATGACACTGCTCGTCGAGGAGATGGAGGAGAACCCGCTGTTCATGCAGTTGGTCGCTGGCGACGAGTTAGATAGAGTGATACGAGCGATAGACGAGTTCTCGGAGGAGGAGATGGAATCGTTGCGCGGGGAGTCGTTTGCACACATGCTTCCGTACATCGAAACGTGGCAATCGGAGGGTCGTCTCCGAGAGGGTGACCCGTTCGTTATCGGCGGCATGTTCGGAATGGTGGAGTACCTGACCATGTACCGCGAACAGATCGGGGAGGAGTACTACCCCGCCATGCGCGACATGCTCATCGAAACGATCGCCGCCGGGTTGACGTGCACGACGGACTAACACGTCCGAATCAGACGCTTCCGTGAAGCGAAACGAACGCGTTTAAGCCCGTCCCAGGTGAATTGCGGCGTATGCAGAACCGAACCTACACCGCGGATGCCGAACCCGGCGACACCGTCACGGTGGCTGGCTGGGTTCACGAGATCCGCGATCTCGGTGGAATCGCGTTCCTCATCGTCCGCGACACGACGGGGAAGATCCAGGTCAAGTTCGAGAAAGAGGACATGGACGAGGACCTCGTCGAGACCGGCCTCGGCGTCAACCGCGAGAGCGTCGTGAAGATCACGGGCGACGTGAAGGAGGAACCACGCGCGCCGACGGACGTCGAAATCGTCCCGACGGACGTGGCAGTCATCGCGGAAGCGGAACCCGAACTCCCGCTCGACCCCAGCGGCAAGGTCGACGCCGACCTCTCGACTCGTCTCGACAACCGAACGCTCGACGCGCGCAAGCCCGAGGTTGAAGCCGTCTTCAAGATCCGCGGCGAGGTGCTCCGTGCCGTGCGAGAGAAGTTCAACGAACTCGGTTGTAGCGAAATCAACACGCCGAAAATCGTGGCGACGGGGACGGAAGGCGGAACGGAGCTGTTCCCCATCACCTACTTCGGCGAGGAAGCGTTCATGAACCAGTCGCCCCAGCTGTTCAAACAGCTCATGGTCGGCTCCGGACTGGAGCGCGTGTTCGAGATCGGCCCCATCTTCCGCGCCGAGGAACACAACACGCCCCGACACCTGAACGAGGCGACCAGCATCGACTTCGAGAGCGCCTTCTACGACCACCACGAGGCGATGGACGCCTGTGAAGCGGTCGTCAAGGCCG
>NZ_JBAWAC010000294.1:0-5200 GCF_049589095.1 Haladaptatus sp.
AATCGGGAAACGGTTGGCGGAACCTACTTCTTAAACACACACACTGAGGCTGGAAGACGTTGAAAGAAGTGCTTAGCGGGATTCGAACTCACCGAGAATGAAGATAATTCGATAGTTTACCAAACTCCAAAGCGCTCGCTTTTCGTTGTTGTCTTCGAAAAATGCTCCGTCAGGGATTCGAACTCGCCGAGACGGTCCGGGCATGCGGCGCTCCGCGCCGTTCCGGGCGTGCGACTCGGCTGCTCGAATCCCTTCCGTGTGCGCTCTTTCTCGTCACTGGGAAGACAAACCGCGTCTTCCCTGCTCTCGTTCCTCAAAAGAGTGCTCCGTCAGGGATTCGAACCCTGGTCCTTGCCGTGAGAGGGCAAGATGATTGGCCGGACTACACCAACGGAGCGTGTGTACTCAATCGTAATCGCACGGACTGTTTAACAGTTGCGTTTCGGAAGCGCCGTGGCGCGGTATGACACATTCTGAAGCGGGAACACGCATCGCTCCCGATACAGTTCGCACCGAAAAATCGATGATCGTCAACGGTCGAGCGGCGACCCGGCGGCGTCCGGTTCGTGCCCGTCGAGGCTGATGATGTTCTCGCGACCGACGCGAAGCTTGCTGATATCGCCCTCCTCCTCCATCTCCGAGAGGAGCATGCTGACCTTGGATTTCGACCAGCCGGTCTCGTCCACGATGTTGACCTGCTTCATCCGGCCGCCGTTCTCGCGGAGGAGTTTCTTCACCCGTGCCTCGTCGGTCAGCAGTTCTTCGTCGCTGACTGCGGGTTCGGCAGGCGGAGTGTTCGACTCGCGAGCGACCGTACCGCCGCCAGCACCACCACCGCCACCACCAGGTGTACTTCGACCGGACGATAGGGAGCCGAGGCTTCCCTGCCGCCACATGAACACCGCGACCAGCCCGATGAGGACCAGGACGACGGCGACGAACAACATCATCGGCGACCGTGAGTTAGAACCTTGGTTCCCACCGCCGGGTGGAACGCTGCTGTTGTTCGTGGTCGTCGTGGTCGTCGTGCTACTCTGGGGTGGTGAGGAGAACTTCACCATCGGATGCTGGTCGGTGAACTCCCGCGGACCGGTCCAGGACACGGAACTGCTTTCCGCTAACGTGTCACCGGACATGTTCACTCCCTTCGTCGGGCGAACTTTCTCGAAGGTCATCCCGTCCGCGTGGTTGATGACGAGCGTCTGGTCTTTCCCGAGATAGAGGCCGCCCTTGAACACGTCGCCGATGTTCGTGACGTTGCCGCTACCGTACGCGAACGAGGACCACGTAAATGACATCTCGACGACACCGCGGGTCGTATCTCCGTCGATCCCTTCCTGATTGATGTAGGCGTTCTTCGAGAAGTTGCTGGCGGCCATCTTCCGTTTCGTTCGGTTGTTCGCCGTCCTCGTGAGGTTGACGGCGTTTTCCCTGAAACTCTTGTACATCTCGGTGTCAGAAGAGTTGAACTGGTTTGCAAATTCCTTGAACTGTTCGCGTTCCTGTTTGCTATTCAACGTTTTCTCGTAGCGAAATGTCCAGAGAGCGTCGGCACTGTTCTTATAGACGAAAATATGAAATTCGACATCATCGAACTCCTGGGAAGTGGTAATCTTTTGCGGAGTCGTCGGAGCATTGCTCTGGGCTGTCCCGGAAGCGGGAATCAGCGCGACGAGCAGCACCGTGATGAGGCCGACAGCCAGGAGCCGTCTCATGTACCTTATCGTCCATGGCCGGATATAAAAGACCTTGTGACGTGAGGACGTCACCGAACTATGCTACCATTGCTCATGATTTTTGCCGGGGATTGCCACGTTCGTTCGTCCTCACGGGGGTCGGAATCGAGGACGACGAGGTCCGCACGATAACCTTCCTCGACCAGTCCGACGTCCGACAACCCGAGGAGGTCGGCCGCGTTGACCGTCGCCGCCTCCAGCGCCGCCTCGGGCGACAGACCGTACTCGACCATCAGTTCGAGTTCCTCGGGAATATCGGCGTGGAAGTTGAACGGCGTTCCGGCGTCGGTTCCCATCGCGATGGGCACCTCAGCGTCCATCGCATACTCGAAGGCGTCCGCAACCGAGTCGATGGCGTCTTCGGCCTTCTCGACCGCGTATTCGGGGATACCCGCTTCCGTCCCGTTTTCGACGATACCGGCGGACGCCTTCGCGGTCGGTACCCAGTAGGTCCCCCGCTCGGCCATCATCTCCGCCGCTTCGCGGTCCATGAACGTCCCGTGTTCGATGCTCGAAATTCCGGCACGAACGGCGTTCTTGATTCCTTCCGTCCCGTGCGCGTGGGCCGCCGTCGGCACGTGTTTCGCGGCGGCCGTCTCCACCAGCGTCGTCAACTCGGCTTCGTCCAGTTCGGGGGAACCGGTGATCGCACCGTCCGTCAGAACGCCGCCGGTCGCCATGCACTTGACGACGCCCGCACCGCGCTTGAGTTGCTCACGGACCGCCTTTTTCACCTCCGCTTCACCGTCCGCCTCGCGCCCGTGCCAGTGACCGTGGCCGCCGGTCATGACGACGTTTTGGCCGCAGGCGACGATTCGGGGTCCCTCGATGAGTCCGGCTTCGATCGCGTCCGCGGCGTCGAGCGCGAGCGTCGTCGGCGAACCGAGATCACGAACCGTCGTCACACCCGCGCGAAGGGCATCGCGGAGGTTCGATACCGCACGATAGGAGAGCATCATGTCGCTGTCGCCGAACACCGACGTGACGTCCGGCCGACCGTCCATCGACGAGTGGATGTGCGAATCGATGAGGCCCGGAGCGACGAACTTCCCGCTCACGTCGAGTTCCTCGTCGGCGTCCGATACGTCCCCCACCGAGACTATCTCGCCGTCCTCGATGGCGACATCCGCCTCCCTGATCCCGTTTGCATCTACGACATCCGCACCGCGAAGTACGAGCATGAGCGGTGTGAGACGCGGTGACGAGATAACCGTCAGGGTCCCGGCAGGGTGGGTAGCAGTTCTCAGTTCGTTGGGGAAAGAGGGAATTCGTTCGACGTGAAACGGGGGTGTATGACGGAGACGACAGCGACGAGAACGGCGCTGATAACCGGTGCGAGTTCAGGAATCGGGCAGGCGACGGCTCACGCCCTCGCCAGCGACGGGATGAACGTCGCGCTCGCGGCGAGGCGCGAGTCGGAATTGGCCGACATCGCGGAAGGAGTAGAATCCGAGTACGGCGTCGAGACGACGGTCTGTCCGACCGACGTGCGCGACGAGGAAGCCGTCGCGTCGATGGTCGAGGGGACGGTTTCGGCCTTCGGCGGTCTCGACGTGCTCGTGAACAACGCCGGACTGGCACGGGGCCAGCAGGTCGAAAATCTCTCGACCGAGGAGTTTCGAACCATGCAGGACACGAACGTGGATGGCGTCTTCTTCGCCACACGGGCCGCACTCCCGTACCTCCGCGAGTCGTCCGGCAACCTGATTTTCGTCGGGAGTTTCGCCGGGCGGTTCCCCCGGCCGTTCAATCCGGTCTACGCCGCGACGAAGTGGTGGGTGCGCGGGTTCGCACACAGCCTCGAAGGACAAGTCGGCGAGGACGGCGTGGCCGTCACGGTCGTCAATCCCTCGGAAGTCCGGACGGAATTCGGATCCGAAGAGGGCGAGTCCTTCGAGGAACGGTTCGAACCCGGTAGCGTCACCGAACCGGAAGAGATCGCCGACGCTATCGCGTTCGCGGCGGGGATGAGAAATTCGACCGTCAGCGAAATCGACGTCTACCGCCGGGACAAGTTCTCGAACTTCTGACTATCCGTACCCTTCGTACTGGAGATGGTCATCGGGGACCCCGAGGTCCTTCGCCGCGCTGGCGAGCATCGACACCATCGCGTTGACGCCGCAGGCGTACACTTCGAGGTTGTCGGGATCGATTTCGGCGTCGATGTCGTTGGCGGGTTCGGTCACGTACTCCGCGAGGTCCTCCGAGAGGTTCTCCTCTGCGCCATCGACGAGGTACTTGACGAGCGTCTGTTGGACGTAGTCGGTTTCACCGTCCCAGTCCGTGAGGTACTCCTCGCGCGAACAGGTCGGGATGAAGTGGAAGTTATCGTGTTCCTCGTCCAGTCGCCGGAACTCCTCGAAGTGCGCCAAGTCGTCCTTCCACGACGCGCCGAGGAACAACCAGAGGTCCCGTTGTTCGCCCTCGTACTCGTCGCGTCCCTCCTCGAACGTGTACTGTATCATGCTCCGAAGCGGCGCGACGCCGGTTCCGGTGGCGAGGAAGGCCATATCCCGACCGGACGGCTCTTCGAGGACGAAATCACCGTTCGGCCCGCGAATCGTCACCGTCTCGCCTTCCTCGATGTCCTCGAACAGTTTCGACGTGAGATGTCCGTGCGGAACCCGTCGAATACAGAGTTCGATGCCGTCGTCGTTCGGTGAACTGGCGATGGAGTAGACGCGAGGAGTGTGTTCGTACCGCATCGTGGTGTACTGACCGGGGACGAAATCGAACTCCTCATCCATCTCGATGCGAAGGCTCATCAACGATGGATACGGTCGCTGATATCTGTCCTTCAGCGACGAGAGCTCCGTCAGCAAGTTCTCGTGTTGGTGCTCGTCCTCCTCCAACGTCGAGATCATCTCGTCCCAGTCCGGGTCGCCCGATTCGACCTCGTCTGCCCAGTCGTCGTGTCCGTCCACCCGAAGCAACTCGGCGGTCCGCTCGATGACACGGTCGGTACGGTTCTCGTCGAGGTGATTCCGTTCGGCTATCGTCGCCGAGTCCGTCACCAGCGGAAGCTCTTCGGCCCGTCTGTGTTGTGAATGCTGTGATGGTATCTCCATGGCCGCGCTGGTTACGAAGATGTGTGCGAGCGACAAAACGCTTCTCGCTATTTCCCGACCCGCTAATCCTATCCGGCGATCTTCCGGACGTTAGTCGAGCGCGTCGGCGACCTTCTGGATCGGGTGTGGCGGTTCCTCACCCTGCCAGTCGCCGAGTTGCGTCCGACAGGACGCGCCCGGCGCGACGACCTCGTTTCCGTCGCTCTCCTCGACCTGTTCGAACAGGATCGATCCGACCGCCTTGCTCATCGAGTAGTGTTCGGCTTCGTAGCCGAAACTGCCCGCCATGCCACAGCACCCGCTGTCGAGCGCGTCCACCTCGTAGCCCGCGTTGCGGAGGACGGCCACGGCGTGGCCGTCCTTCTTCGTCGCCTTCTGATGGCAGTGGCCGTGGTA
>NZ_JBAWAC010000295.1:0-3301 GCF_049589095.1 Haladaptatus sp.
CTCCTAGCAGAGGCGGTGTTGGTCGTAGTGGGTCGGGCGGTGGAGTTCGTCCGAGAGTCGGGTCAGGAGTTTCTTCGCTTTCCTTTCGGTTCCCATCTCCTCGGTGACGTTCTCCCGCACGCCATCCACGAACTCGGCGTCGTGCGTCGGGCCGAGCCACACCGGTCCGGCGGTGAGGAGACGGTTGCTCTCGCAGGCCGGGCAGGTTTCGGGTGGGTCGGCGATGAGTCCGTACTCGTGGTCGCGGTGGAGGCAGTCCTCGCAGTGATAGAGGTGGCCGAGTTCGTCGATGGCCCCGTTGGCCGTCGTCGCCCCCTCGTCGAGTTCGAGGTAGGTCCGGACGTAGTGACTCGTCGCGTGTGTCAGAAGCGGTGTGACGCCCTTGTCGTAGCGTGCGGCGGTGCGTGCCAACGCCGACAGGAGGATTCTGACGCCCATCTCCGCGTGGTAGTCGGTGTTCCGAGGAGTCGCGCCGTACTTCCGGACGCCGCTGTGGAAGTGCGCGCCACAGAGCGGCGCGGTGTCCGTCGCCGTGACACAGACCAGATCGCGCGTGTTGGCGAACGCGGCGTCGGCGAACGGAATCGGCGTCCCGAACGGGTCGATGTCCACCACGTCGAACACCTCCTCGTGCATGAGCGCGTTGGCGTTCCTGTGGAGCACTTCGCCCGGCAGGTCGTTGCGCTCGAAGTTCTCCCGACAGAGTTCGATGGCGTCCGGGTCGATGTCGGCACACGTCACGTTCCAGCCGTTTTCGGCGGCACGGACGCCCCGAATCCCCGTGGCCGCCATCGCATCGAGGTAGTACTCGGCTCGCGGTTCTCGGTCGACGTACGTTCTCAGGACCGCGACCGTCAGGTCACGGTTCAACTCCTGTACCGGGTTGAAAAACACGTCGTCGATGATGGCGTCCCCCTCCTGTTCGGGGACCTCCACCTCGACGTTCCCTTCGCGGACGTTCATACGTCGAGTCGGCGTTCAGCCCCGAAAAGGAATGCGGGTTACGGGCGACGACGGGAACGTCGGAGATGAGCCTCCGGGAACTGTACTGTGAACCGATGGATCGCAGAAACTGGGCGAAAGCCACGCCCGAACGCCTTCGCTCCCTTCGCTCGTCGTTCGCCCGCCGATCCTAAGCTAACCAGCCGCTTTTCGTCGTCGCTATCGGAACCGGTTTATTTCGCCCCTCCGAACCGATGGTCCGTGCGTTCGGTTTCCACCGCCATCGACCGTTCACTGACGCCCGGGGAGTTGATACTGTGAACAGCGTCGAGGCGTGGGAATCCGAACTGGCCGAGGTGGGGTCGCTCACGCCGGACGTCGTCCGCCGAATCCTCTCGGTTCACGACGACAGGGGACGACAGGCCATCGAGGCGGTGTCGGAGCGGCGGGTCAAGGAGTATCGAGACTTCGTCGTGGTCGTCGGGTTCGAGGACGAGTACATCGTGGAGGAAGGCTGTACCTGCCGGGATAGCGAATATAATCTGGATCCGGACGACCCGACCGAACTCTGCTGGCACGTCCTCGCCGCCAAAATCGCGCGGCGGATAGACGCGATGGACCACCACGACATGTGGTACTCCGACGTGCGCGAGTTCCTGTAGCGTATGCAGTTCAGGACTGCTGGCAGATATCCACGAAGTTTTGGAGGATTTTCAGCCCAGTCTCGCCGCTCTTTTCCGGGTGGAACTGTGTGCCGAAGACGGTTCCCGATTCGTCGGCGATGACGCTCGGGAAGTCCGTCCCGTAGTCGGTCGTTGCCACTATCGCGTCGTCGTCTTCGGGGACGGCGTAGTAGGAGTGCACGAAGTAGGCGTGCTCGCCGTCGACGCCCTCGACCAGCGGGTGGTCCCGTTCGACGGAGAGTTCGTTCCAGCCCATGTGCGGTACCTTCTGTTCCCCGGTGAATCGAACGTTCGTTCCCGGGATCAGGTCCAGTCCGGTGACTTCGCCTTCCCCGGCGTGTTCGGCTTCCTCGCTCGTCGTCAGCAACATCTGCATCCCGAGACAGATGCCGAACACCGGCGTTCCGTCGTTCGCGGCATCGGCGAGCGCCTCCCGGTACGGTCCGGCGTTCTCCATTCCTTCGCGGAACGCGCCGACGCCCGGCAGGACGATGCCGTCCGCCGCCTCGAACGTGGCGGGGTCGTCGGTAATCTCGACGTCCGCTCCCGCGCGTTCGAGGCCGCTGACGGCGCTCCGGAGGTTTCCGAGTCCGTAATCGACCACGACGACGGACGCGGTACGCTGTTTTGCGTGCGTACTGGCTTCCATACCGTCATCTACCAACTCGATCTACAAACTGTTTCGCGTTTGCGCGAAATTTGACCTCTAATCGTGACTATGTATCACACCGTTGGGCCAAATGATTTGAATAGGAAGATTTAACCTACAAGTACAGAACGAATAACATGTATTCAGATGGTAAATCGACGCACGTTCATCAAATCCGCGAGTACGGCGGGACTCGTCGGCCTTTCGGGCATGGCCGGGTGTATCGGAACCTTCGGAAAGCAAGCCTACAAGGACGGTAAAATCAAGTTCCTGATGTCTCCGACCGAGCCACAGGAACAGATGATGGCACAGTACACGTCCATCAAAAAGCGTCTGAACAACTACATCGACGCTGTTGACACCGTGAACATGAAGTACGCCGCCAACTACAGTGCGACGCTCACCGCGCTCGACAGCGGGACGGCGGACGTCGCGGAAAGCGGTCCGTTCGCCGCCGCACTCGGCGTCAAAAACGACCGCGCGGATATCATTCTTCAACGCCACGCCTACGGAACGTGGACGTACTACAGCGTGATCATCACGCGCGAGGATTCGGACATCTCGTCACTGAAGGACCTGAAAGGCAAGAAAATCGCATTCGCCGATGCACTGAGCGCCAGCGGGTCGCTCTACCCGTTGTCCATGCTCAAAGAGGCTGGACTTTCCATTCCCGACTCCCCAGGTGACCAGAAAGGTGCGGACTTCGAGCCGACGTGGACCACCCACGACAAGGCGTACAACGCGCTGAAAAGCGGCCAAGCCGACGCCGCCGGTGTCGGTCGGTTCATCGTTTGGGACTACGACACGAACGATTACGTTGAAGGCATCAAGGAACTCGATATTCGCTCCGAAATCCCGCGTGCGCCGATCATGGTTTCCCCGAAACTCACCGACGACGAGAAGGAGAAAATCACGAAGGCCTTCACCAAAGCACCGGACGAGATGTACTACGGAGCGGACGGCAAGAAGGACACCGACGACGACATCTGGTTCGATGGCGTGAAGAAGGTCGATGCCTCGACGTACC
>NZ_JBAWAC010000296.1:0-2955 GCF_049589095.1 Haladaptatus sp.
CGGGAGCGACCGGATATTCCTCCACAACGACACCAATGCGGGCGCTATCGGGCAACGATTCTACAGCGACCGCAACCCCGACGACATGGTCTACATCACGATTTCGAGCGGTATCGGTGCCGGAGTCAGCGTCGATGGAAACGTCCTCACTGGGTGGGACGGCAACGCGGGCGAAGTAGGACACATGCTGGTCGATCCACACGGCGGACGAACCTGTGGCTGTGGCAAGGACGGCCACTGGGAAGCCTACTGCTCGGGTAACAACATCCCCGAGTACGCCCGCATGTTGGCGAAGGAAGACGAGAGCGTGGCGACGTCCCTCCCGCTCGACGACCCCGACTTCTCGGCAAAGGACGTGTTCGAGTACGCCGGCCTCGACGCCTTCGCCGACCACGTCATCGAGCAAGTCGCCCACTGGAACACCGTCGGCGTGGCGAACGTCGTCCAAGCCTACGCGCCCATCGTGGTCTACCTCGGCGGCGCTGTCGTCCTCAACAACGAGGAACTCGTCGTGGACCCGATCCGGGAACGCGTCGGCAACCACCTGCTCAACAACGTCCCGGACGTGCAGGTGACGACCCTCGGGGACGAAGTCGTCCTGAAAGGTGCCGTCGCGAGCGCGCTGACCGAGGGCACCGGCGACGAATCGCGGCTTCGGTCGTGAACTACGGATAGCGGTTTTTGACGTTTCAACTCCTTCGATCGTTCGCTACGGGAGTACCTCGATTTTGGTGTTTCAACATCCACGACTCGGGAGGTGCACTCTCTACGAAGACGAACGAATCAACGAAAAATGAATCGAGTACGGTTCGCTAGCGGAGTTGTTCGCGGGCGGCGGCCATCCCGGCTTCGACGTCCACGTCCGCGCCGACTTCGAGGAACGCCTCGCCGATGGTGCGGACGCCGCGGAGGATCTGTTCGTCGGAGAGGTTGCCCATGTTGCTCACGCGGAAGATTTCGCCGCCGAGGTGGGCCTGACCGCCGCTGATGCTCGCGCCGCGTTCGGTGACGGTGTCGAAGAAGTCGGTCGGGTTCTCCCGGACGGAAGCCGGGAGCGAGATGGCAGTGAGGGTGTTCGAGTACTCCGAGGCGTCGTTTCGCTCGGGGAACATCGAGAGGCCCATCGTCGTGAACGCCGCGCGGAACGCGCTGGACTGACGGCGGTGGCGGGCGATGCGCTCGGGCATTCCTTCGTCCTCGATGTGGCCGACGGCGAGAGCGAGGCCGCGGAACAGCGGAACCGCGCTCGTGAACGGCGTCTGGTGGGAGTCGGCTTTTCGAAGGTGCCACTCCAAATCCTCGTAGAAGGGTGCGCTCTCGCCGTCGAACGCCTCCTGTGCGCGGGGCGTGGCGTACATCGCGCTCGTTCCCGGCGGGGCCGCGAGGGCCTTTTGGGCGTCCGTGACCGCGACGTCGACGTTCCACTCGTCGATTAGGAACTCGTCGCCGCCGAGGGAGGTCACCCCGTCCACGACGAAGTAGGCGTCGTGTTCGGCCGCGATCTCCCCGACTTCGGCGACGGGATTCAGCAGACCGGTGCTCGTCTCGTTGTGGACCATCGTCACGACCTTCGTGTCGTCGGTGACGGCCTCCGCGACCGCCTCGGGGTCGATGGATTGGCCCCAGTCGAACGCCACCGGCGTCACGTTCGCGTAGCGGTCGGCGATTCGCTTGAAGCGACGGCCGAACTTGCCGTTCACGACCGAAACCACCTCGTCGTCTTCACCTGCGAGGTTGGCGACGGCGGCTTCCATCGCCATCGTCGCGGTTCCGTTAAAGATGAGGCTGGTGCCGTCGGACTCCGTCGTCGGCGTCCCGTCGAGCGACGAACGCTCGAAGACGTAGTCGAGGCCGTTCTGGGCGTCCTCGTAGACGGATTCGAACTCCGCAGAACGGTGTGAGACCATCGGTTCGCTCATCGCTTGTCGAACGTCGCGAGCGAGGGGTACCGGACCCGGGTTGAGTAAGAGGAAATCCTCTCGCATACTCACCCGTTCTACCTCCCCATAAATAAGCGTCGTGCGGGGCGCAAATTCCGCCTCTTGTCGTTGACAGTTACAACTACTGCTGTGAGTGTTCACCCGGCATGTTCGGGAGCAGCCACGACAGCAACGCCACCGGACTCCTCGACTGTAACCAAATCGTTCCCGGACCTTCGAACTCGGAGAGGAGACCACCCCGCCCGTCGCCGGGTGATCGAAGTCCATCGACGTGGTGGACGTCGAAATCGACGGGGCCTTCGAACGCGACGACGTGCCCCGTGTCCACGACGTATCGCTCGCCGGGGTCGAGACTCACCACCGAGACTGCCCCGTAGCTCGATAGGAACGCGAGACCCGCGCCCGACAGTTCGAGGAGGAAATCCCCGGCACATTTCACGAACGTCTCCTCGCCGTCGAACGTCGCCTCGAAGTCGATACCCGATTCCGCGGCGAGAAACGAACAGGACTGGACGTACAGCGATTCGTCCCGCAGTTCGTAGCGAAAGATGTCGCCCGGAAACGGCGGCGCGAGGCGGACGGTTCCGGGTTGATTCGCGGCGAACGTCGTGGAAAACGGCGTCCCTTCGCCGAGGGAAGCGTGCTCCGGCGTCTCGTCCGTTCCCGGCGAGAGTTCCACCGTTCCCGAGTAGCTGACCAGCGCCCCCGACTCGGCCCGTACTTCCTCCCCTGTCTCCAGTGTCAGTACGAGTTCGGCGAACGCTGGCTGGTTCGTGATTTCGTACTCCATACCCGACTAGGCCACGACGTCACGACCCATAGCCCTCCCGGCCTCCTCTCCACTCCGTGACCTGCTTTTTCGGTGATGTGGATTCCGGGTTGATGCTGGACAGGATTCGCGGTAGTTCGATGGTGGTCGCGGTGCGGGAGTAGTGGCGGTACGGAAGCGGTTGGGGTCGTTGCGGTGCGGAAGCGGTTATGTTGCTGTGTGCAGTGACGTTTGGTGATGTGGCGG
>NZ_JBAWAC010000297.1:0-6268 GCF_049589095.1 Haladaptatus sp.
ATGTCACACCGCGCATGACTTTCCCTAATCAGAATTGTGGTCCACTGTTGATTGCTTTCTCGATATTGTCCGCCCACTTGTCGTCCATTTTCTGCCGGAGTGACGTTCGATTTCTTGGACGCCCACCAGGTCCATCTGTCGAACTGGTGATTGTATAGGGTTTCTAGAAGTCCAGTCTCACCCATTCAAAAGAGCGTCAGTTCCATCCTATTCTCTCGTCAGTTTGAACCACCCCAGATACTATGGCCGATTGAATGTTGGTGAACCAATCATAAATGGTGTCCTGTACCCACTATCGAAGGCTAGAGACAGAGCACAACGGTTGAATCACCGTCTTCTCCGCTTCATTTTGCGATCACTCCTCCGAACTCCACCCCGCTACGCCGATTCACAACGGGTTGGAGTGTGTGCTTAAAGTGCGCTTGCCAGCAGTAGCTTGTTGATAATTAAATACTATCCTCCTGTTCTGCGTTGCATGGCTTCACCGGGGATTGTCCGATTGATGACCGACCTCTGGGAGGAATCGTTGGACGGAATTCATCCGACAGTCGACATTGAGACGGGCAAAGTCACATATCCTGAAGCGAACGCTCGTCTGGACGACCGAGATGGCAGTGTCTTCGAAGTATTGGAAACGCTCGCGGAACAGGGCCGGCTAAAGCGGGAGTTTCAGGAGAAACAATACATCTGTCCACATTGTGAGACAAAGGGGATGCAGTATACGTCCGCCTGTCCGTCCTGTGGCTCTCCAGAGACGATTCGGACGGAGCAATATCGACATACAGAGTGTGACCACGAAGGAATGCAAGACCAGTTTGTCGACGACGACGGCGTCGTGTGTCCAGAGTGTGAAATGGGCCTAAAATCGCTCGAACAACTGGAATCAGACGCGGCAAACTACTGCAAAGACTGTGATGAGATATTTGAGACAGAGGAGCACCGACTTCTGTGTCGAAATTGCTACCTCGTCATCCAGCCGAAGCGAGCAACTGAACGAATCCTCTATCAATACTATCTCACCGACCAGGGCAAAAAATGGGTCGACGAGCAACTGACCGCACGCCAGTTAGTCGTCGAAACATTGAAAGACAGAACGTTGCGGACGGAGATCGATACAACGGTGACCATCAGTTCGGGCGAGGAGGTACCCGTTCACGTCTATGCGCGCGACAATTTGTTAAATGACCACATCATCGCGGCGGTACACGAACAGCCGTATGAGAGTGATATCTCACACTTACTGACGGTCGCGTTGGATGTGGACGCACATGCAATGTTGGTCACGACCTCCGGAACGGTCGTCGGGGAAGATATCGACCGACTCGACACAGACGATCGGCTGACGATCCTCGAGATGACGAAAGATGGTGCGCTGCAACGTGAATACGAAACCGTTTCTGATCCAGACGCACACAACTCGTTCGTCGGGCGTATCACCAATATTTTCAAACCGCAGACTGGGTAGTCCACCGCTACCTTAGACGGTATCTGAACTGTGTAGTCCAAAAATATAGGCGACACAGGTTTGATAGCGGTACTGCTCACGCTCTATTAATAGCGGAACAAACACAGAGCACCATCGATTTAGCCGTGAGGAAACCGATACTCTCCACGGTGTAGACGGTAGCGACCACCCATCCGTCTTGCTACCAACTGCCACGAGAATTTTGTCGAAGTGGGTCGGTAATCCGTATATGTCCGACGAGTTGCTCATTTACGGGTCGTACGGTTACACTGGCACACTGGTCGCCAAAACTGCGGTGGACGAGGGAACGTCGCCAGTTCTGGCTGGTCGACGAGCTGAAGCGGTCGAGGCACAGGCAACCGAACTCGGCCTTAATCACCAGACATTCACTCTTAAGCATCCCGCGATCATCGAGCAGTCTGTTAGCCACTTCGATGCGGTATTGAACTGTGCTGGACCGTTCTCGTCGACGGCTACTCCGCTCATCGATGCTTGTCTTGCAACCGGAACTGACTATCTTGACATCGCAGGCCAGATTGACGTGCTTGAATCCATCGCTGAGCGGGATAATGACGCCATCGAGGCAGACGTGACGCTCCTTCCGGCGGTCGGATTCGATGTCGTCCCAACGGACTGCCTCGCAGTTTATCTCTCTAATCAGGTCGAGAACCCGACTCGCTTACGGCTTGCACTTGACGGCTTACGGACGTTCTCACCAGGGACAGGAAAGTCGATAGTAGAGGGACTACATCGGCCAGGTGCAGTCCGCGAGAATGGCGAGATACGCGATGTTCCCCCAGCGTGGAAGTCCCGTGCGTTCACGTTTGACGGAGCCGATAAGGAAGCTGTCACAGTGCCGTGGGGCGATGTTTCGACCGCATTCTACGCGACGGATATTCCAGACATCGAAACGTATGCGACGGTCCCTGAGTACGCTAATACGGTGATGAAACGATCGGGTAAAATCACTCGGCTTCTCGGTTCGACCCCCGTACAAAAGGCATTAAAGAGCCTCGTCGATACCGTGGTTTCTGGTCCAACTGCAGCACAGCGTGACCAAAATGTAGCGCGGATCATCGGAGAGGTCGAAACGGATGACGGAGACGAGGCGAGTGCGTGGTTACAGACGTCGGATCCGTATGATCTGTCCGCACAAACAGCCGTCAAATCAGCGTCTCGTGTCCTTGACAACGAAGTAGAGGCTGGATTCCTTACCCCTGGCAAAGCGTTCGGCCCGGACTATGTGCTTGAGTTCCCAGGCGTTGAACGGCGAGATATCGACATTTCCGACTGAAGATACTCGGTCATCTACCGATCTCTGTATCGATGAAGAGCCTATATCGGGAATCATCGGGAACAACGGGGCTCGGTACGGGGTGGCGGACTATTTTACCATTTGAAAAGTGGTGTCAAGAGATTATTCGGCCTCGCTCGAATCGGGTTCGGGGGGGCCAACGTGTGCCCCGCCGCTGGTCGCCGACTGTGCGTCGAGCAGTTCGACCGTGCCATGGCTCCCGTCAATGCGGATGTGTTGTCCGGTTCGAATCCGTTTCGTCGCTTCGGGAACGGAGACGACAGCGGGCAGGCCGTACTCGCGGGCGACGAGTGCCCCATGACTGACGGCGCCACCGACTTCGGAGACCAGCCCAGCGGCGTTCAGGAATAGCGGTGTCCACCCTGGGTCGGTCGAGGGCGCGACGAGTATCTCGCCGTGTTCCACCGTCGCTGCCTTCGGGTCACGAATGACGCGGGCCGCTCCCTCGACGACGCCCGACGAGACACCAGTCCCGACTAATGTCCCCTCGGAAACCGTTTCACGGTCCGCGTGGCCACGAACGGCTTCACCCTCGCTTGTCAACACGGGCGGAGCGTCCAAGTCGACATTACGTGCATGTTCCCGTCGTCGGACAGCGATATCGATGTCGATGCGCTCGCCATCGAGGGCGTCGAACAATTCGTCTTTGTGGAGATACCAGACATCGCTCGGCCGGTCGAGTTTATGCTTTGCGACAAGCAGCTCTCCGGCGTCTAGCAGCGCCGTTCGCCATGCGGTGAATGCTCGAGCGGCCTCCTGCTTGGGGTACTCCCGGAGATAGATCGTATCGCGATATGTGCGGACGAGCCAGCGAACGTAGCGCCGGCGAAGCGACCCGAGCAGACCGTGGTCGGCACGCGCTTCGAGACGCGCTGCGGCTTGCTCGGCTTCGTCAGCGAGATGTTGGATTCGTTCACGATGGTCGCCTGCCGCCTCATCTGCAAGGTTTGCCCGAACGACCGCGAGGAGCATGGACGGATCTTCCTGCCATCGTGGCCTACTAAGGTCTATTTCGCCGGTAGCGCGGTGGCCAAATTCGTCGAGGAAGACAGCAAGCGCCTCGCGGAAGGCCTCGCTGCCTTCCACGTTCTCGAGATCCGCAAGGGAGGTACCGTCGCGGAGGGCAGTGGCGACTTGCGGATGATCCCGGGCAATATCGGCGAGGTCGCCGAGGCCGAGGTTGATGCGAGTGACGACGTCGCGTTCAAACCCTCGACCGATCGCGTTCACATCGTCTGGCTGAGCAGGGAACGCCCTCTTGAGCCAGCCACCAAGCGCGAATGCGAGAAACAACGGGCTGATTTGCGGGTACACTTCACGGAAGAATCGCCTGATGTCGATGGCCTCGAACACGGCCCGGCCCCGGGATTTGGGGGTTGGTGCGTCTGCGACCCGTCCGAGGAAAAGTTCGCTCACACCAGCCCAGGACTCATCATCGAGGGGAGCCCCGCGGCCGGCCAGCGCATCGAGGACGTTCCGAACGATGCGCGGGACCGCGGGGCCGACCAGTCGGGCTACTCGCCCGGTCGTCGCGATGTATCCCGGGAGCGCATTGACGGTGATTCCACGAGATTCGAATTCTTTGGGCCGTCGCGATACAATATCGTCGAGACTGGCGGCGACCGGTTCGTTTACCGCGGCGATTCGCTCGATTAGCCCGGATTGCAGGTCGGGGTAGCGAAGGAATGGGGTGACGTCGATAAAAACCCGCCCCCCGGCTTCGACCGTCGGGTTGCCGAGGCTGGCATCGAGACCGATGGCGGAGAGCGCGCTTCCGGTGTAGATCCGCCACACGTCTTGGACGAGTGGCGGCATCGCCTCCGGCATTGCCTGCATGTGACCCATACTGATGTAGACATGGAGCCGATCGTCGTCGGGTGCCGGTGACGGCCGCGGGAACAACGACGTGATAGGACGGGACTGCAGGAGGACGAACTGGCCGTCACCGAGCGCCCATTCGACGTCCTGTGGTGTGCCAAGCAGTGTTTTTGCCTGCTTTCCCAGCCCGACGAGGGTGCGAAGTTGGTCGTCGGTGAGTACACGCGACTCCCGTCGCTCCGATGGGAGTTCGGCCCTTTCAGTTCCATCCGTTTCAACGCTTCGCGTCTTTTCGGTTCCGATTTTTTGCGTTCCCTCGCGAGCAGCACCGGCCTTGTGTAACTCGACGGCGACCGTCTTCGTGCCGACCGTGTACTCCAGCACCTCGTTTGTCCGGGTGTCTACGAGAGCGTGGTCCGGCGTGACGTCGCCAGCGACGATGCTCTCTCCAAGACCGAAACTCGCATCGACCGACGAAACGTGTCGGTTCCCGGTCGTCGGATCCGCGGTAAAGAGAACGCCTGCGGCAGTCGCGTCAACCATCGGTTGGACGACAACGGCCATTTCCGTATCGGCGTGGGCGATGCCGTTGCGCACCCGATAGGTGACTGCCCGGTCGGTGAAGAGACTGGCCATGCAACCACGGACGCGGTCGAGGACGTCAGCAGTCTTCACACCTAGGAATGACTCATGTTGACCGGCGAACGACGCGCTTGGGAGGTCCTCGGCTGTGGCGCTTGACCGGACGGCGAAGCCGTTGGCGCGCTCGAGCGATGCCATCGCGTCGGTGATCGCCTCCTCGATGGACGCACCGAATTCGCGACTCTCGATGAACGATCGAAGTTCGGCTGCGACCGCGGCGCGTGTGTCGATGTCGACCGAGTTGACCGCCTCCAATCGATCGATTGCATCGCGAATCTGTGGTGTATCGATGAGGTCTCGGTATGCGGCGGTCGTAACAACGAATCCTTGTGGAATGGGAAGGCCGGCCCGTGCCAGCGCGGCCAAGTTCGCTCCCTTGCCGCCAGCCACGTCGATGTCGTCGGCGTCCAGGGCGTGAAACCACCGCACGACACTCCCGTTCGAATACTCTGGCATTGTAATTACTAGTAACACGGTACGTGTCGAGCAGCCATATCGATAGTCCTTCTTCCGGGGATTGTTGGCTGTACTCGCTGTCTACCACACCAACGTTTGCAATGACGACATAGCTGCCACCGGTCGCGAGTTCCGCGGTGATTCCACTCCTGATCTCGCCGCCGCCCGTCACTATCGATATCACCTCGTCGAGTGATTGCTGCTCTACAGATGAGCAAGGCGAGTGCCTCGGGGCTTGACCCCGAGGCGGTTCACTGTTGTTCCGAATCCGATTCGACCCACACCAGCATAAATACTACTTAGTTGTCCTTTTGGGTGCCATATTCAGAGGCGTACAATGACGAAACCTCATCAATTGTCGTCATTAGTCGGGAGATAAGCACCGAGACTAAGACTCATGCACGAGTTTTTCTTGGGTCGTCGAAGGCAGGGATTGCACAGTCCGCTAATTCAGTCGGGTCTGCAGGCATCTGATGTTCTTTGGCAAGATGGGCCATCACCTCGTACCCAACTTTGTGTTGACTCTCCCCTTTCGCAACAAAATCACAACCACAGAGACAATCCAACTTGAA
>NZ_JBAWAC010000298.1:0-3667 GCF_049589095.1 Haladaptatus sp.
GCAACCTGCTGTTCATGGCCGACAAGTTGGGCCACGACGAAGCCGCCGACCTCCTCAAGAAAAATCTCCGTGAAGAACGAGACATGCTGGACGAGTTGAAAACCATCGGCGAGCAGTACGACGTCGAATCCGTGCCGATGCAGGACTGAACGAACTCCGTTTTTTGCTGATTACACCTGCTTGCTCACGTACGGCCCGTCCTGATGATAGCCGAGTTTGTTCCGCGACCTTTTGCTGCGCTCGCTTACGCTCGCTGGCAAAACGTCGATGAAAAGTCTCCTCACCCCCTCTGGGGGTTCGTCGACCCGCTCACACTTCGAGGTGCAGAGCACCTCGTTGTTCGCGGGGGTTACACCTGCTTGCTCACGTACGGCCCGTCCTGATGATAGCCAAGTTTGTTCCGGTAGTATTCGCGTGCGCCGATTCCGGAAATGACGCTGAGCTTGTCGTAGCCCGCGTCGGCGGCGAGTTCCTCGGCCTTGGCGATGAGTTTTCGGCCGTAACCGCGGTGCTGATGCTGGGTGGCCTCGCTCGCCGCACCCACGGTCACTTCACTGCCGTAGACGTGGAGTTCGCGGACGAGCGCGGCGTTGTCGAGTTCGCGCCGCACGGGGTCGCCGGGGAAGCGAAGTCGGCAGAAGCCCAGTAGGAGGTCCTTTTCAAAGTCCTCGAAGCTGATGAAGTGCTCCGTGCCGCCTGCGGCCTCGTAGGTCATGACGTCGAGCTCGACGTTCTCGGGTTCCTCGTCGTTCATGCCGACCTCGCGGCAGCGGATGCAGTCGCAGGTCCACCCGTGTTCCTCCATCCGTTGGCGTGCGAGTTGGCGGAGGTTGGACTTCCACACGCCGCCGTCGATGAAGTCCGCCGGGATGTCGCGCTGGACGCGCTGGAGGCGGACGTACTTGGGAATCATCGACTTGATTTTGGCGACGAGTTCGGCCGCCTCCTCGTTTCGGAGCGGTTCGAACTCGCCCTTGTACCACCAGTCGTAGGTCGCGGTGCCGCGGACGACCAGCGTCGGGTAGATCTTGAGGTAGTCCGGCTTCCACTTCTCGTCCTCAAAGATGCGGCGGAAGTCCTCCACGCACATCCGCTTGGACATGCCGGGTTGGCCCGGCATCATGTGGAAGCCGACCTTGAACGCCGAATCGCGGAGGCGCTGGTTGGCCTCGATTGACGCCTGTGCGCCGTGCCCACGGTGCATCTCGCGGTTGATACGCTCGAAGGTGGTCTGGACACCGACCTCGACTTTCGTTCCACCCAAATCGAGCATCCGGTTTATCTGCTCGGGGTCACACCAGTCCGGCTTCGTCTCGAACGTCGTCCCGATGTTGCGGATGTCGCCCGTCTCGTTCTCCGCGATGACGTCCTCCAGATAGCGGAAGTCGTGCTCCTCGGGGCTCTGAGCGAAGCTCTCGCCCTCCGCGGGTTCGGGTTCCTTGTTCACGTCGTAGTCGTTCATCGCCTCCAGCGCGCGCTTGACGAACCACTCCTGATAGTCGTGGCTCCGGGCGGTCATCGTCCCGCCCATCAGGATGAGTTCGACCTTATCGACGGGGTGACCGATCTGTCGCAGTTGTTCCAAGCGGAGCGTGACCTGCCCGTACGGATCGTAGTCGTTCTGCACGCCGCGGGCCGCCGCGGGTTCGTGACCGGTGTAACTCTGGGAGGAGGAGAACTCGGAGGACGGGCCGCCCGGGCAGTAGAGACATTTGCCGTGCGGGCACTGCTCCGGGCTGGTCATGATTGCGATGGGCGAGACGCCCGACGCGGTGCGGACCGGTTTGCGCCGAAGCACGGCTTCCAGTTCCTCGCGGCGCTCGTCCGGCGCGTGGTCGAGAATCTCGGAGTTCTTCGGCACTTTCGGCGCGGAGAACTCCGAACAGGCGGTGAGTTTGGCGCTCTCTACGTCGTCGCGCTCGACCTCGCCCGCGAGGATGCGGTCGATCAGTTCCTCGCAAACCTGCTCGAACGCCTCCGTCTCCGTGGCGTCCGGCGTCTCGGTACTCATTACGTGATATTTGGTTGGTTCGGGCGGATAAGCGTGTCGTCTACGGATACGGGTGCGGGGATGGCGTATCGAAATCGATAATGGTCATTTTAAATACGAAGACAGTATAATCCATTGATACAACGGGTGGAATCGTTACAAAAGAGAATCCGCTACGTTTGGTTCACGAAAACGGTTGGAGCGGGATTGATCGGTGGGATTATCGCCGGAATCATCGCGTCACAATCCACCATCATTCCGGTCTGGAGTCCGATACCGATCGTTCTCTGTATGCTCGTGGTCGCCCTCCTCGTAACGCCAATTCGATACAGAGCGTGGCGCTTCGCCGTAGACGAAGACGGAGTGACGATCAAACACGGAGTGGTGCGTCGACGGGAGACCTACGTTCCGATAGACCGCATCCAACACATCGACATCAACCGCGGTGTTCTCGAACAAGCCGCCGGGTTAGCGAGCATCACGATTCACACGGCCGGGTCGCGCCGCTCGAATCTACTGCTCCCGGGGCTTCGACCGCAACGCGCCAGCGAACTCCGCAGTCGAATCCTGAGCCTCCGCGAGAACCGTCGCTCGGACGAATCGCTCTCCGAGGCGAACGACGTCATCCGAGGTGACACTGTGTGAGATTACACCCGTACAGTGTCCTCCGAGGAACGATGGACCGACTAAAAATCCATCCCCTGATTTTCGCCGTCGGTTTCGGACTGTATAATTACAAAGATACACCGCTCACCTATATCGTCGGGTTCGTCCTGTGTTACGTCCTGATCTACGTCGTGCGTGAGGGAATACGATGGTATTCCGTCTCCTATCGTTTGGAGGACACCGCAGTAGAGACACGGTCCGGTATCTTCGACAGACAACATCGCGTGATTCCATACGACCGAATCCAGGAATCAAGCATCGTTCAGAACGGAGTGGATTCGTTCCTCGGAATCGCGAACGTCTCGTGTGAAACGGCAGGGAGCAGTAAAGAAAGCGAACTGGAGTTGCGCTACGTCGGTATCGAAGAGGCTGAACGAATTCAGGACCGTCTGGGGAACGGAAATACGGTCTCGACGGAGGACGAAAAGGAGAAGCTCTATCGACTTCGTTCGGGAATGCTGTTCGCTCGAAGCGTCCTGTCATCGCATCCGAAACACCTCTTCCTCGCGATTTCGGTCGCGATGTCGATCATCTTCAGTCCGCCGTGGCTGTCGGATTTCCTCACTCCGCCGTTGCCCGCGTCGCTGGTCAACGGGCACTTCACCGTCGAGAAATTCCTCGTCGTCGGTGGGGCAACGGTCGGCGGCGCGTGGGTAGTGGGAGTGGTACAATCCGTGCTCGAATTCTACGACACGTCCGTCGAGTTTCGAGACGGGAATATCCATCAGTCCGGCGGATTCGTCTGGCACTATTCGAACGACATTCCGCTGGATAACGTGCAACTGTTGCGAATCTCCACGAACCCCCTACAGAACGCCTTCGGATTCGCACGGTTGACCGTCGAATCCGCCGGTGCGGCCGATTTCGACATCTGGCCCGCTCGGACACCGGTCATCCCGCTGGGGAATCGGTCGGAAGTCGAGGAGGTTGCGAAGACGATTCTCGACCACGACGACCCGGAGTTCGAGCGTCCACCGAAGCGTATGCGACGCCGTCTGGCGACTCGGTATC
>NZ_JBAWAC010000299.1:0-5318 GCF_049589095.1 Haladaptatus sp.
GGTGTGGGTGCTCCCCGGCGGCAATCAGCACGGGGAAGAGCCACCAGCCGCCGTCGCCGCCGCGATGGCCGCCGCGGATGTCGTCCTCGCACCGACGACGAAGAGTTTGAGCCACACCCGCGCACGCGGAAACGCGAACGACGAGGGGGCACGAATCGCCACCCTCCCCGGTATCACAGAAGAAGTGATGGTGACGGGCCTCGCCGCCGACTACGAGAACATCGACGAGCACTGCAAGGACGTGCTCGCGCAGGTCGAGGACGCGGAGGAGATTCGCGTCACGACCGAGAAGGGAACGGACATCACCTTCGAACCCGGCGACCGCGAGTGGTACGACGACACCGGCCTCTGTCACGAACCCGGCGACTTCACCAACCTCCCCGCAGGCGAGGTGTTCGTCAGCCCCGAGAACGTGAACGGCAAATACGTCGTGGACGGCACCATGCGCCCGCACGGCCTCCTCGAAGACGGCCAGACTCTCGAATTCGAAGTCGAGGACGGCTACGTCACGAGTATCAGCGACGACGAAATCCGCGAGCAGGTCGAGACGGGAGCGGAGGAAGTCGGACAGGACGCCTACAACCTCGCCGAACTCGGCATCGGCACCAACGTCGCGGTCACCGAACTCGTCGGTTCCGTCCTCCTCGACGAGAAGGCGGGCGGCACGGTCCACATCGCCATCGGCGACGACGCGGGCATCGGCGGCGACACGGACGCTCCGCTCCACCTCGACGGCATCATTCGAGAGCCGACGGTCTACGCGGACGGCGAGGAAGTCGAACTGCCACAGCCCTAACTGACCGACTTTTCCCTTTCAATGACTCTCGTCCACGGAATCGACGTCCACGGCATCGATGTAGACGCCGAAACGCGGTGTGCGCACTACGACACCGAGCGTGACGTGATCGCGATTCGGTTCCCCTGCTGTGACGAGTACTTTCCCTGTTTTCGGTGCCACGACGCGGTTGCTGACCATCCACGCGAAACGTGGGCGAAAGACGAACGGGACACCGAGGCGGTGCTGTGCGGCGTCTGCGGTTCGGAACTGACGATTGCGGAGTATCTCGGTTGTGAGTCGCAGTGTTCGGAGTGTGACGCGGAATTCAATCCGGGCTGTTCGAACCACTACGAGTTGTACTTCGACGGGTGAGATTCACCCGGATTTCGACGGGAGAATTTGGATACCGTCGTCCGCGGTGAGGTAAATCTCCGCCGAGGTCGCATTCCAGAACGGACCACCGCCCTTTGAAAATCCGGTTGGAATTTCGACGGTTACGCCGTTGTTCGCACCGATATCGGCGATTCGAATCCGGCTTCTAGCGGGAACGGTAACCGTTTTCCGCCCTCGTTCTCCATCGTCGGCGCGCCAAATCGCGGTGAGTGGTCGGTCCATCCCGTCGTAGTTCGTGACGAAGAGCGGAATCGTGGCTTCGTTTTCCCCGCCGACGAACTCGCTACAACCGGAGACGCCGAGCGACAGCGCCACGGCACCGACACCGATTTTCCCGACGAGCCTCCGCCGTCTCATTTCGACTCTACGAGTACGGCCGGATTCCATGAGTGTTCCGTTTGCCGCACTCTCCCACAACTCCACGCACTTTTACGGCCTGACTTCCTACACCGCTCCATGAGCGATACAGCGGAACGTGTGGCAGTCGTCTGCCCATCCTGTTCCCCCGATTTGGAGACGGTTCACGAAGTCCTCAAACCGGGCGGACAGGCGACGGTGCGATGCACCGAGTGCGACCACGTCCACAAGACGAAAATCGAGGAGGAGAAGACCGAGGAAATCGACGTCGTCGTCTCGCAGGAAGGCGAGTCGTTCACCGCGAAGGCGGACGTTCCCGTGGAGGAGACGCTGGCGGTCGGCGAGGAGTTCGTCCTCGAAACCGACGAGGCCATCTTCGTCGTCCGAATCACCAGTCTCGAACAGGAGGACGACCGCCGCGTCGAGGAGTCGGTGGCTCCCGACGTCGAGACCATCTGGACGCGCGCCGTGGACAACGTGAGCGTCAACGTCACGATTCACCCCAACGACGGCCGCCGGGACAACTCCCGGAGCGTCAAGGTGAACATTCCGGGGGATTACGAGTTCGTCGTCGGCGAACGGGAGGAACTCGCGAACGAGGAGTTCACCATCGACGGCATCCTCGTCACCGACGACGCGTCCGGCTACGACCACGACCGACTGGACTTCGACGGCGACGCCGTCGTCGCCAAGGACGTAAAGCGAATCTACGCCGAGGACGAGGGTTCGACGGCGTGGTCCGCGTGGTAAGCTGAGAGAGCTGAAACCTTCGGCACGTAGCTTTTTTCGACTCGCCGCCGTCGGTTCGGCATGGACTATCGCGAGTTGTGTTTGCTGTGGGCCGCCCGCGAGACGGGCATCATCGACGCCGTCATGTTTCACGCGGGGACACCGGTCGAAATCGCCGCGGAAACGGGCGTCACCGAGCGCGCCGCACGAATCACGCTGGCCGCGATGGCCGAACTGGGCTACCTCGAAACGGTCGATGGCGAGTACGAGGCGACCAATCGGGCACTCGGACTGTTCGCCAAGACTGACGTGCGTTCCATCGGTCGTATGCCCCACTACATGGACTGTCTCGACAGCTGGCTCGCGCTCCCGGAGACCATGCGAACCGGGGACGCACCCGAGCCGTCCGAGGAATGGACGACGGACTTCATGGGCGCGATGGCAACCATCGACGAGACGACGGTCCGCACCTGCGTCACGGAAGCCGTTCACGAGACCCCCCGCGCGGAGCGCGTCCTCGACATCGGTGGCGGGCCTGGTGAGTTCTCCAAGGAGTTCGCCCGTCGTGGCTTCGACGTGACGCTGTTCGACCGACCCGACGTCATCGAAGTCGACGAAAAATTCCTCGAACACGAACCCGTCGAACTCGTCCCCGGCGATGCGACCGACGACCTTCCGACCGGATTCGACCTCGCGTTCTGCTCCCGGGTCGCCCATGCACTCGGCCCGGACGAGAACCGAGCGCTCCTCGAAAACGCGTTCGGTGCGCTTTCCCCCGGCGGCGTAGCGGTCTTCACCGACAAGGTCCGAGGGTGGGCCGACGACGCGGCGCTGTTCGGGGCGCACATGCTCGCGGTGACCGAAAACGGCGATACCTACGACGAAACCCGGTTCCGGGAGTGGTTCGAGGGCGCTGGCTTCGAATCTGTCGACGTGCGCGACATCCCGGGCACGCAACAGCAAGCAATTATCGGGCACAGGCCG
Organism: Haladaptatus sp.; assembly: GCF_049589095.1. NCBI lineage: Archaea > Methanobacteriati > Methanobacteriota > Halobacteria > Halobacteriales > Haladaptataceae > Haladaptatus > Haladaptatus sp. The sequence continues at coordinate 3,242 of NZ_JBAWAC010000299.1, forward strand.
CGCCATTGAAGAACATCGGAACCCAAGCCGAACCATGGAACCGTCGGCGCTGCGCGACGATATGGTCGCCAGCCTCGAACACGAGATGAAAGGACTCGTTCGGAGCGAGTACGTCGGTCTCGCACTTCGGACCGTCCCCCGCCACGAGTTCGTCCCCCTCGAAGCACACGAAGGTGCCTACACCGACCAGTCGTTCGACCACCGAGGGACGAAGATACTGTCGCCGAGCACCGTCGCCCAACTGCTGGAAGCCCTCGACGTTCGGGAGACCGATTCCGTTCTCGTCGTCGGCGCTGGCGTCGGCTACACCTCCGCCGTACTCGCGGAAATCGTCGGTGAGGAGAACGTCCACGCGGTCGATATCACGCGAACCGTCGTCTACGAGGCTCGGCAAAACCTCGCATCCGCGGGCTACGGCGGTGTCTTCGTGGACTGCCGCGACGGTGCGGACGGACTCCCCGAGTACGCACCGTTCGACCGAATCGTCGTGGAAGCGGCGTCCATCCGACCGCCGCACGCGCTCGTCGAACAACTGACGCCCGACGGCCGGTTGGTCGTCCCGTTGGGCGGCGGCACACAGCAGTTGGCCGCTGTCGAGCGCACCCATGATGGAACCCCCGAAGTCGCGGAGGAGTTCGGCACCGTCGCGTTCTCGCCGCTCCTCGTTGACGGCGAACAGGCCGATACCATCGAACGGAACCGAACCGACCGCGAGGACCGCGAGTTCGCGGAACGCCACTTCCAGACCCGTCGTGGCTGGGAACACGAATGGATCGACTGGGACGGCTACGGATTGTAGCTCCCGAGAAACAGCGGATATTCTTTATTTCACGGCGCGTCTAACGACCGTGAGCCACGCTTCGACGCTCTCATCGTTGGACGGTGAGACGTCCTCCCCCTGCGCGTTGACTTCGAACCGTGCAGGGTCGATTTTCACGATTTCCCACCCGTCCTCGAACGCCGTCCGGAGTTCCTGCTCGCTGATTCGTCGCGGTCCCCACTCCCCAGGTTCCCGGTCACTGAAACAGAGGATGACGACGTGTCCGTCCGGCGCGACGGCGCTTGCCAGCGACGAGACGTACGTTCGTCGGGTTTCGTCATCGAAGACGTGAAACAGGCCGCAGTCGACGACGACGCCGAAATCGTCCTCGACGCCATCCAGCGAAAGCGCGTCCTCGATCCGGAAGTCGATGTCCCCGGCGACGTCACGGGTTTCCGCCTTCGCTTTCGCTTGCTCGATGGCACGCGGGGACGCATCGGCGCCGAGAACGGTGTATCCGCGGTCGGCGAGGAAGAGCGAGTTTTCTCCGGTTCCACAGCCGAGATCGAGGACCGGGCCCTCGAACGGGATTTCGTCCCGCTCGAACAACGAGCGGATGGCCGACTGCGGGCGACCGATGTCCCACGGTGGTGTTCCGGCGTACGCATCGTCGAATCCGTCTTCGGGGGAACTCATGACTAGAACCGAGGGACGGGAGTTCCATAGGTTTCTAGGCCGTCGCCCGTCACTCCGCCCCGGCATCCAACCGCGCGGCGACCGCATCGGAGACGTTCGACAGGTGTGTCGCCCCCCAGACGGCCACGATGATACCCCCGACGGTGTCGAACACCAAGTCGAGCATCGTGTTTTCGAGCGAGTATTGCGACAGGACGCTCCCCGTTCCCGACATCGTCGCCAACCCGCCGAGTCCGAACTCCAGCAGTTCCCAGAGGACGCCGAACGCGAGCGTGAAGAGAAGGATGAATAGCAGCATGAACTTCCGCGGAAGGTAGATGGAATCGGCGTGGACGTCGAGGGCCCGCACCGTCGTATAGCCCGCCGCCGCGACGAGCGACGAGGAGAGGGTGTGGGTCAACTGGTCCCACAAGCCGACGGACTCGTACAGACCGACGGTCCCGATCGCGTGCAGAAAGACCGGGACGACGATCCAGAGCGTTAGGCCGGTATCGACGGGCAAGTGATAATCCCGTTCGAGCACCGCCGGTAACTCCATCAGCGCGAACGCGAGCGCGACGAGACCGAGACCAGCCCAGAGGAAATCCCCGCCGAGAACACTCGCGAGAACGGAGATACCGA
>NZ_JBAWAC010000300.1:0-4520 GCF_049589095.1 Haladaptatus sp.
GTGACGCTACCGACGATGCGCCCCCGCGGTGAATCGCCGGGAATCGAGTCCACGACACCCATCACCTCGCGGGAGGAATGGTGTTCACAGATACGCCACGCGACGGATCGAATCCGCGACGGACAGCTAAAGAAGGTAGTCATCGCAACCGCGTTGGAGGTCGAACTCGGCGAATCGGTCGTCGTTCCGGACATCCTCGAACGGCTTCGAACGTCCTATCCGGAGTGTTATCGATTCCTCGTGCAACCCACGTCGTCGGGCGGGTTTTTCGGCGCGCCGCCGGAACGCCTCGTTTCCCTTCGCGGTGGGACGGTCGAGACTGAAGCGCTCGCCGGATCCATCGGCCGCGGCGAGACACCCGAGGAGGACGACGAGCTCGCAATCTCGCTCGCGGACAGCGAGAAGGTTCGGGAGGAACACGAACTCGTCGCCGAAACCATCCGTGAGCGGCTCGAACCCCTCGCGTCGTCCGTTTCGGTCGGCGAGCGACGACTCAAGCGACTTTCGACCATTCAACACCTACAGACGCCGATTTCGGCGGATATCGGCGACGACGAACACGTTCTCTCGGTCTTCGAAGCCCTCCATCCGACTCCCGCGGTCGGTGGGCTCCCGCTGGAAGACGCCATGCGAACGATTCGGGAGACGGAAGGGTTCGACCGTGGCTGGTACGCCTCGCCGGTCGGCTGGTTCGACGCCGACGGGGACGGCGAATTCGCCGTCGGCCTGCGTTCCGGTGTCGCAGCCAACGACCGTGTCACCCTGTTCGCCGGAAACGGCATCGTCGCCGATAGCGACCCCGAAGCGGAGTGGGACGAAGTGCAGTTGAAATTCCTGCCGATTTTGAACGAACTCGAATGACCTACCCGAACCGAAACACGCTGTGGGCCGAAACGTTCGTGGACGAGTTGGCCGCCGGTGGGGTCGATGCTGTCTGTCTCTCTCCTGGTAGTCGATCGACGCCGTTGACCGTCGCGTTCGCCCTGCACGACGATATCGAGGTGTTCTCCCATTTGGACGAGCGCTCGGCGGCCTTCTTCGCGCTCGGGCGAGCGAAGCGCACCGGCAAGCCGACCCCCATCGTCTGCACCTCGGGAACGGCGGCGGCGAACTTCCACCCGGCCGTCATCGAGGCCGACCGAGCACGGGTCCCGTTGCTCGTCTGCACGGCGGACCGACCGCCGGAACTCCGCGATAGCGGCGCGAACCAGACCGTAGACCAGGAGAAACTGTACGGAAGCGCCGTTCGCTGGTACGCCGACGTCGCCGAACCGGAAGCCACCCCGAGGAAACTGCGCTACCTTCGCACGACGGCCGCCCGCGCCCTCGGTTCGACGACCGGAACACCACCGGGACCGGTGCATCTCAACTTCCCGTTCCGAAAACCCCTCGAACCGACCGACGTCGATGGGGATGTTCCCGACTCGTTCGCGGATGACGAACCGCTCGCGGCCGAGGGGCGTGACGGGCCGTTCGTTCACCTCTCGCAGGGCGTTCCCGAACTCGATTCCGCCACGTTCTCCCGACTCGCCGAGTCGATGGTCGACGCGGAACGCGGCCTGCTCGTCGTCGGCCCCGCCGACGCGCCGACACCGGACCGTGGCGAATTGGAAAGGCTGGCCGATGCGACCGGCTTCCCCGTGCTCGCCGACCCGCTGTCGGGGCACCGGTTCGGCCACGACCGGCCCATCGTCGGCGGCTACGATTCGTATCTCGTGCCGGACGTGACCGACGAATGGCCCGACCCGGACGTGGTTCTACGGTTCGGCGCATCCCCGACTTCGAAGGCCCTTCGTCAGTACCTCGAACGCGTCGAAACCCAACAGTTCGTCGTGGACTCGGCGGGGGGGTGGCGTGAAGCCTCGTTCACCGCGACGGACCTCGTCGTCGCCGACCCGACATGCCTCGCCCGGCGACTCGCCGACAAACTCGAAGACGGAGAAAATGGAGGGAACGACGAGTGGAGGGCACGGTTCGAGCGTGCGGAGTCCGCCCACCGGTCGCTGCTCGCGGAAACGGAGGAGCATTTCGAGGGCGGCGTGCTCGCCGATGTCTCGCAACTCGTTCCGGATCCGGCGACGCTGTTCGTGTCCAACAGCATGCCGGTCCGGGATTTGGACCGCTTTGCCCGCCCGCGGTCGGCCGACGTGACCGTTCTCGGAAATCGGGGCGCAAGCGGTATCGACGGCATCATCAGCTCTGCACTCGGCGCGGGGAGCGCGACGGACGACCCGCTCGTCCTCGTCACCGGCGACATCGCGTACTACCACGACATGAACGGACTGCTCGCACTCGACCGCTGTGGCGTGGACGCGACCATCGTCGAAATCAACAACGACGGCGGTGGCATCTTCCACATGCTTCCCATCGAATCGTTCGACCCGCCATTTTCCGGGCAGTTCCGGACGCCACACGGACTCGATTACGCCGCGACTGGCGACCTCTACGACCTCGATTTCCAGCGCGTGGAGACGCGTTCCGAATTCCGTGACGCGTTTTCGGATTCCCTCGACAGCACCGGGACGCAGGTTATCGAAGTGCTCACGGACGCCGAACCGAGCCATCGGATTCGGGAATCGTTCCAAGAGCGTCTCGTCACCGACCTGTCCTCCGATTCCGGAGTCTAGTTTTCAGCGAAGATAATCCCGGGAAGATTCATGTCTTTCACCAGCGAACGTGGAGGCGGATAGTTATTATGTCTCATACAGCCACGGAATCCAGAGAACTCGTCACGTATCTACAGAAGCACGTCGGGGACCTTCTTCGAAGCGTTCTCTACTACGATGCCGATTCCTGCGAACTACTCTACATCCGTGACGACGTCGCCGACGCTTACGACGAACAGGAGCGTGCCGACGTACGCCGCGACATGCGACTCGAAGCCATCGAGAAATCACATCAGGAAGACCTCTACAATCACGGATCGTTGAACTGTACCATTCGTTGTTTCGACGACGCCATCGAGATGCACTTCACGCACGGCGAGCTTTGCGGTACCGCCGTCGCGCTCGACGGCGAAGCGTTCGCGGTACAGAACACGTTCGTCGGCGCCTGCCTCGACATCATGAGCGGGGAGTAGCCCACGGCGGTCACCGAACTCGGTCACTTCTACTCTCGTTCTCGTTCCCGCGTTTCGAGTTCCGTTCGCAGTTCGTCGACCTCGTCTCTCAGTTCGGATACCTGCTCTTGTGACCGTCGGTGGAGCACGAATATTCCTCCGAAGATGGTCAATGGAACGCCGAACAGCAAGATTGCCATGATGAAGATGACGATCAACTCCATGCCGCCCGGGACGGGACCGAACAGAGGGATCATGACCTCAAATTGACAGCAGGTGCGTAAATGCTTCGTGGTTACACGCCGACGATGAGCGGACCAAGCAACACCCCCATGAGATGGACCCGTCGGCACCCCAATCGCGGTGGGAGGCAACCGAGGATGGCACTACAAACGAAGAGACCGACACCGACGACGCCCGCGAACAGGAACGACGCCGCGATCAGCAGACAGAGGACGCCAATGGAGAGCCGTCGGTAGTTCAGCCCACCGACCGCTTCGAGGTAGGTGTCGCCGAGAACGAGGACGAGGGCGAACCCGACGACGCCCGCGATAGCGACGCTGGCGAGGAGCACCGGCAGATCGAGCGGCGCGTTCGTCTCACGCAGGGCGACCATCACGCCTGTTCGCGGCGTTCCGAGCGAGACGAGCGCGAAAAGCGCGAAGATGGTGTTTGCGGTGTTGACGCCGCTAGTCGCCACAATGAATCCACGTGCTTCGGTTCTCCGGGGGACCAGTGCCAGCGCGATGACGGCCGCTATCGCGCTCGACACGCCGGGGAGATATCCGACGATTCCACCGGCGAACGCACCAGCGAGTGCGGTTACGGCGATGGCCCGATGGGTCATCGTGAGCGTTGCTTCGGCCTGTGGCGGAACCCCCGTTCCGTTCATCGCGTCCACGAGCACCGGCGCGCCGAACAACCCCGCAAACAACGGCGTGAGTACCCCGCCGATGCCGAGGGGTGCCGATGGTGAGAGCGGAAGGGCCAGGATGCCGAGCACGGCACTCGTGCAGAAGACGACGAGGCCACCGACTTTCCCGCGGGTCGTCGGTTCCGTGAGCACGAGAAACGCCGTGATTCCGACGAGAAAGAACGGGAGATGGTTCCGAACCAGCGGGTAGGCATCCGTCATCGCCGCCGTGATCGGAATCGCCAGCGGCACCGCGAACGCCACCGCCAGCCCGCTCCCCAGTGCCGAGAGCCGAAGCGCCTCCCTGCCTTGGCCTTCGATGACCAACCGATGGCCGGGGAGCGCCCCCGCCGCCATCACCGGGTCCGGGACCCCGAGCGCCAGCGACGGAACCACGTCCAGAAACGAGTGGACGACCCCCGCCGCGAGTATCGCCGCCCCGACCAGTTTCGGCGGTCCGGCTATCGACCCCGCCACCGACGCCAGCAAGAGCGCGAGGTTGTTGACGTGAATTCCCGGTGTAAGCCCGCTTATCGTACCGACAACGAT
>NZ_JBAWAC010000301.1:0-2014 GCF_049589095.1 Haladaptatus sp.
GCTCCCCTAGGACAGCCACGGACAACTGCGATTCGGCCGCCGTGGCGGCCGAATCGCTCGCTCGGCAACTCGCGTTTGTCACCACTCGCGTTTGCCACCGTCTCTCACGCCCGCGAAACCCTTTTGCCCGCAACTCACGGAGTAGCAATCGGCATGTCTTCGTTCACTACCGCCGGTGGTCGATTTTGGCCGACCACGGCATAGTCAACTGATCCTGTCGTATCGTTTCACCGATAGTCCGTTCTCCACCAGCGATTCGCTCGGCGGTGATACCCGATGACCGACATCGACCCGTGGGGCGACGTCGAAATCGCCGACTACTCGGCGACGATGGAGGGGTTCGGCATCGAACCCATCGGCCCGCTCGCCGACCGTCTTCCCGATAATCGTCTCGTCCGGCGCGGCATCGTCTTCGGCCAGCGCGACCTCGAAACCGTCCTCGACGCCCGCGACCGGGGCGACCCGTTCGCCGTCATGACCGGCCTCATGCCCTCCGGTGTCTTCCACTTCGGCCACCTCGCCGTGGTCGAACAGGTTCGCATGTTTCAGGAGATGGGTGCCGAGGTCACCCTCTGTGCAGCGGATATCGAAGCCTACGCGACGCGCGACGTGTCGCTCGAAGACGCCCGCGAACTGGTGATCGAGGAGTATCTCCTCAACTACGCCGCGGCGGGAGTCGATCTCGACCGGACGGATTTTTACTTTCAGTCGCAGGCGGGTAACGACCACCTCGCCCGGAGCAAACTGTTCTCGCGGTACATCACGGAAAACGAGTTCGAGGCGACCTACGGCGCGACCTCACCCGGAAAGATTTCTTCGGCGCTGACCCAGTACGCCGACATCCTCCGGCCGCAGGCACCCGAGAACGGCGGGCCGAAACCGACGGTCGTCCCGGTCGGTATCGACCAAGACCCGCACGTTCGTCTGACGCGGGACGTCGCCTCGCGCTACCGCGAGACCGCGTACGTAAAACCCGCGAGTACGTACCATCGGTTCATGCGCGGGCTACAAGGGGGGAAGATGAGTTCGTCCGACCCGGCGAGTTACATCGCACTCACGAATACCGTCGAGGACGCGAAGCGGAAAATCGACGCGGCGAAAACCGGCGGTCGCGCCAGCGTCGAGGAACACCGCGAGAAAGGGGGAACCGTCGAGGACGACATGGTGTTCGAACTGCTCGCGTTCCACCTCGTTCGGGACGACGACGAACTCGAACGAATCCGGCGAAAGTACGAATCCGGCGCGATGCTCTCGGGCGAACTGAAGCAAATCGCCAAGGAGCGCCTCGAAACCTTCCTTCGTGATCATCAGGAAAAACGCGAGGCGGCGCGACCGGACGTCGAGCGATATCTCGCCGAACACGGGTTCGGGGAGGCGACCTGATGCGAATTCGACGACTGCGAGCGGGGGAACTCGTCCGGTTTGTGGACGACCTCTGGGTCCCATTCGCTCGCGAGATGGCGGAGATGGACGACTTCGACACGCTGGCCGACCACGGGGTCAGGGCGAACGTATTTTCGTACGTGAAAGACCGTTTCTCCGACGCGAGCATCGCCACGTTCGTCGCGGACGACGACGGCTTGATCGGCTACGTATCGGTCGAAAAACGGGATTCTCCGCCCGTCTTCGCCCGCGGCCCGCGGGGCTACATCGACGGCCTGTTCGTCCGCCGAAGTCACCGACGGCACGGGATCGCTACCGCACTCCTCTCGCGGGCCGAATCGTGGGCCCGACGGCAAGGGTGTGAGTTCATCTCGCTCGACGTTCACGCGGAAAACCACGTCGCCCAGTCGCTCTACCGGCGCGACGACTACGTGACCAAGCGCCATCGAATGACGAAACGACTGTAATCCGACTCGACGAACGCTTCCGCCGGGACTCCTGCTCGATGCTCACTTCCGGCGGGACCGTTCGAAACTCGGGTCCAACGTGACAACGTGGAATACGCTTATTATCGTCGCCACCGAGGACATACTCTGGTAACAGACCTCGCTATGAGCGTTGCATCCGTGGC
>NZ_JBAWAC010000302.1:0-2354 GCF_049589095.1 Haladaptatus sp.
GTGTTCTTCCAGTTCGTCGCTCGGGAACTCCATCATCTCGGTCCAGCCGTGATTGTAGAAGTCGAAGTTCGACTGGATGTGGGTGATTTCGCGGGCCTCCGCCTCCGGCGCACCCTCCTGAAGCGCGGCGAGGTACGAATCCATCGTCGCGTCGAAGAAGGCATCGAGGTGTTCGCGACGTTCCTCCTGGTGTTCCTCGTCGGCCTTCTTCAGGAAGATCTTGGTGTGCATGTTCACCAACCCCGTCTTCGCTACGTCCCGAACGACGGGCAGTTCGAGGGCTTTTCTCGACGCGAAGTGGCGCGCGTTCTGACGGATTTTCATGGCGGTTGCTTGGGACGCGACGGCCTTCAACGTCCCGACTAGGGTGTGTTGGCGTTTGACAGCAATATCGAGATAGCAATCCACTTTAACCCCGACGCAGAACGTCTCAGTCATGAGCGAATCGTACGTGATCATCGGGGATGGCATCGCGGGTAGTTCCGCGGCCGAAACCATCCGTGAAGAGAAGCCAGACGCTGACATCGCAGTCATCACCGACGAAGGTGAAGCGCTGTACAACCGCATTCTCATCAAGGAGTTCGCCAAAGGAAAACTTCCGGAAGCGCCGATCTCCATTCACGAACCCGACTGGTACGACGAGCGCGACATCGACCTCGAACTGAACACGTTCGTCACCGACATCGACCCGGACGCACACGAGGTCCACACGCACGCGAGCGGAACGTACGACTACGACAAACTGCTCGTCGCCACCGGCGGGACGCCGACACAGCTTCCGGTCGATAACAGCGACGCCGACGGCATTCACCACTTCTGGACGTTCCAGGACGCCCGTCGCATCGCCGAACACGCGGACGCGGCAGACACCGGCGTCGTCATCGGTGCCGGACTGCTCGGCATCGACCTCGCCGCCATCTGTGCCGCACAGGACGTGGACGCCAAGTACATCATGCGCGGTAACCGCTGGTGGCGCTACGGTCTGAGCCTCGACGGTGCGGAGATCATCCACGACGCGCTCGAAGAGAAGGGCCTCGATATCGTCCTCGAAAGCGGCGTCAACGGCTTCAAGACCGACGACGACGGCAACGTCGTCGCCACCATCGACGCGGACGACAACGAGTACGAGAGCGACTTCGTCGGCGTCGCCATCGGTCTGAACTTCAACACGGAGTACCTGCAGGGGAGCGGCGTCGAGACGGACAACGGCGTCGTCGTCGACCAGTTCATGCAGACGAGCGTGGACGACATCTACGCCGCAGGGGACATCACCCGGTTCTACGACACGATTCTGGACGAGTACGCCCAGAACGGCTCGTGGGGCAGCGCAAAGGAACAGGGTGTCGTCGCCGCCAAGAACATGGTGGCCGACGACGAAGCCGAGGAGTTCCGCTGGGTCTCCTCGTACTCCATCACGCACTTCGACTTCCCGTTCCTCTCCTTCGGGTTCCCGACGCTGGGCGACGACGAGTGCGAGCGGAAGTACAGCGACACCGAGTGGCGGCGTCTCTCGTTCAAGGACGGCAAACTCGTCGGCGGCGTCCTGATCGGCGACCTCGCCCCGCAGGGCAAGTACAAGGACCTCATCCGCAACGAAGTCGAGTGTGCCGACCAGAAGGAAATCCTCCTCGAGAAGGATTTCGACCCGGAGAAGCTCGCACAGCCACAGGAACAGTAGATTCGTAGCGCGGAACGGTGCGGTTTCGGTGTTTTTGTCGAGAGATTCCACCGACTGACGATCGTCACGACGTGAATCTTTAAGACCCACCACGACAGTCGGTATCAATGACCACACCGGTCGGGAGATTTCGTGAAGCCCAAAATAGCCGTCGAAGCCGTAGATATGGTTCCGAACGATGCCCGCGTCCGACACTACGACGAACTCGATTACGACGCGAAAGGGCACTTCCCGAGCGTCGTCGAACACGGCGAACGGCTCATCGACCGGGAGACGGCGGACCAGTTCAACGACGGCGAGTTCGTCAGATACACCGGCTACTTCCGGGTGCTTCTCGCATAGTCCATTCCAGCATGTTTTTTCATACAGGTTCCACAACGCTTAATAGGTACTAAGACAATTGGTAACATGTATCAATGGCTTCGAACAGCACGAGTAGCCTGAAGACCGTACCGGCCGGAGAGACGGCAGCGCTCATCATCAGTCGCACCGAAACCGTTCCAGCGGGCGTTCAAGTGTACCATTTCGACGAACTCACGGAGGAGACACAACAGGTGTTGGCGGAGTTCGACGGCGGTGAGAAAGTCGTCCAGATGACCGGTGCGTTGGCGGACGAGTTCGACAGGGACGCGCTCGTGGTGTTCAACGACTACTATCGAATCAACGTGGCTTAAGC
>NZ_JBAWAC010000303.1:0-7419 GCF_049589095.1 Haladaptatus sp.
GTCCGGACCCATATCGGGCGGTCCGTACATCCCCGCGGGGTCTTCGAGAGCGATCGCACGCGGGAGGTCGGGATGTGTCGCGGCCGTCCACGCCGCCGTCGATCCACCCATCGAGTGACCGATCAGGATCGGGTCGTCGAGGGAGAGCGCTTCGACGAGTCCGACGAGGTCGGCGACGCGGTCCTCAATCCCGTACCCCGATTCGGGGGCCTCGGATCGACCGTGACCGCGGGCGTCGTACGTCACGATGTCGTACTCGTCCGCCAGATCGGCCACCAACGGTTCCCAACATCGACCGTTGGCGTAGAAGCCGTGTGCCATGACCAGCGACGGTCCCTCGCCGGTGCGGTAGTACTGTAGATCGACGCCGTTCACGGGACAGGAGTCCGTCGTCCAGTCGTCGGGAAGATTCATACGAAAACAGGTCGGAACGAATCCAAAAACGTGTCGACCGGAAAATCAGTCGATTCAGTCGAGGTCGCGAAACGCGCCGACGAAGTCGTCGTGGCTCTCGAGGTCGTCTCGGGAGTCGTCGACGGACTCACGAAGCTGCTCGACTTCCGCCTGCAGTTCCTGATACTGCTCGTTCCGGTGGAGTTCGTCTTCGTCCTTCTCCGTTTCGAGGACGGCCTTCTTGGAGGCGAGCGAGAAGTACTCCTGCATCTTCGCGTCGTATTCGACCCGTGTCAGCATTCCACTGACGGTCGTGTACAGGTCGTCCTTCGAGACGGGTTTGACGAGATAGTCGTCGAACCCCATATCGATGATGTCGTAATCGGGTTTGACGGCAGTCACCATCACGACTCGGGAGTGAAGTTCGCGGTTTCGAAGTTCCGCGAGCACCTCGTCGCCGGAGAGACCGGGCATTCGTCGGTCGAGTAAGACGACATCGACCTCGTCGTCGAGCATACCCAGCGCCTCACGGCCTTCGTACGCTCGCCGAACGTCGTAGGAGTCCTCTAACCATGTCGCATAGAGGTCGGTTACGTCTGCCTCGTCATCGACGACGAGTATCGTTGATTCTTCAACAGCCATGATTGGATTCGAGTGTGCCGGTTTTTCCACCGAACGGGATTTGTTAATGAACCATTCGCTAAAGCATCTTTACATCTTGTGGTTACGAAATCCAAGAATAGTTATAGATGTGCTCAAACATCCAGTCTACCATACATTCACCAGTACCGGAATAAATAACAGGGATGACTCCGAAGAAAGGACTGGTATGCCGAAATCCAGTGGTCGATTTTGCCGGACGCTCCGGCAGTAACACTACCCCCCAAGACCGATTCGAACGGCTCATCGAACTACCACCGAGTGCAAAACTCGTCTATCGGGTTCTCACGGACGAATCGCCGATGACACAACAGCAGGTTCGGACGGACGCCTTGCTACCGGCACGCACGACACGTGATGCATTGATGAAACTCAAAGAGGAAAACCTCATCGAGGAACGGTTATATCTTCCCGACGCTCGAAAGCGGCTCTACGCACCACTCGAAGTCGTGCGACCCGACGATGTGACGGAGTAGCTGAACCTCCCATTTTTGCAGAAGATCGAAAGAATTGTCTTGTGAATGAAAATTATAGATAAACGCACCGGGAAGGTGCGTACCCTGACTGATAGTCGTCAACACGTTCCGCCACCGTCCCCAGCGAAAACAAAAAGCCCCCGGTTATCTTTAAACAGCGAGAGAATCCCGCCGTTTACGGCGAACGTGAATCGCGTAAGCTCCATTCCACAAACCACGACTACAGCATACTGAATACCCCACGGAGTAAGCTTTAATGCAATTGGCCGAGTAGATATCGGTGAGTCCAAATGGTGTATAACCTGCAAACCGGGTCGCACACCGTCTACGCGCTCCAATATCACTTTGTGACCGTCACAAAATATCGCGCAGACGTACTTACCGATGAAATCAGCGAACGCATCGGAGAAGTAGTGAACGACCTCGCAGGCGACTTTGGCGTTGAAATCCAGACCGTGAACGGTGGAAGCGACCACATCCACATTTTGTTCACTGCGAAACCAACCACCGACATGACGAAGTTCATCAATTCGATGAAGGGCGTCACGTCACGGAAAATCCGTAGTGAATACCCTGAAGTCAAACAATCGCTCAAGGATTCGTTCTGGCAACCGGGATACTTCCTCGCAAGTACCGGGCAAGTAAGCATCGACGTTCTCATGGACTACGTGGAGAATCAGTGATGTCTGTGACGGCAACCAAAACGCTCCAAGCGACACTTGCCCCACCGACTACTCACAAGGAGGAGAAACTACAGAAAACGCTGAAAACGTACCGTGAAGCGTTGGACGAAGCGTTCGATTCAGGCGCGGATACGATGGGCGGCGTCAGTGATGTTGTGACGCCCTACGACCTCCCGTATCAGGCGAAAGCCGCGCTGTGTAGCTACGTTCCGAAGCTCCGGAAGACGTACAACGCTCGTGAAATTGACGACGAGCATCCGCTTCGACTCACGAACCAAGCCGCAAAGTTCGACCACTCGGACGAACGCGAATACGAATTCACGTGGTGGGCACCGCGCCCGGGGCGTGGAACGAACTTCTGGATTCCGCTCCGGATTAACCCCAAGCAAGAATCGCTGTGGTTCGATTTGCTGAACCAAGACGCCAAAGCCGGTGAAATACGGCTACAGAAGCACCGGAAGAATTGGGTACTCCATGTCACCGTCGAGTACTCGATTGACGAACCGACGACAGACGGTGACACCACACCAATCGGGCTTGATATCGGTGAGACTGCGCTAATTACGGGCTGTGCCCTCAAGCGTGGTACGCCGACAAGACCCGTTCTTTGGAGTGGCAAGCGTGCGAAACACCTTCGCAAGGAGATGTCTACCACACTTCAGCGACTACAGGAACGCAATGCAGAATGGCGCATTGACGAACGGTTCGACTACTACCAGAACGCTTTGACGGATATCGTGGAGAAAGCCAGCAGCGAAGTAGTGGACTACGCTACTGGTTTCGAGAATCCAGTAATCGTGATGGAGGACTTGACATACATCCGTGAGAATCTGGATTACGGCAAGTACATGAATCGGCGTCTTCACGCATGGGCCTTTGCGCGGCTACAGGGCCGTATTGAGGACAAAGCAACGGACGCCGGTATCTCGGTCAAATACGTCAATCCTGCCTACACAAGTCAAACGTGCCACGAATGCGGTCACATCGGAAAGCGCGGTTCGCAAGCCAAGTTCCGATGTACGAACGACGACTGTCACGTTTCGACGTTTCAGGCGGATATCAGTGCCGCCGCAAGCATTGCTCAACGGGTTGACCCGTGGGGAGAGAGTTACACTTGGAAAACGTGTGACGATGACTCGCCACGGGATGGGAGCAGTTGTGACACCGCCGTAAGACCACCCAAGCGGAGCGCACCTACGCAGATGACGCTTGGAGCGTATGAGTCTTAAAACCTTACCAGCCAATCTGGTATTCCTCTTGGAGAGGAAGCCCCGTCGTTTACGACGGGGAGGATGTCACTACAAGTGCATTATATAGCAAGGGCCGGTCGAACGGCCGCCGTCCCATTCATGGTCGTTCGTCACGTTCGTTTATCGAGAAGCATGACGTCGGACAACCACGGTGGAATGGGTTCTCGCCGGCCACGAATCGAAGCTTCGGACCCACAACACGAAACGGAACAGCGCCTTTACGAGCGGTTACACGCCGAAATCGCGTCCCTCCATCGACGCCTCGCGGAAACCCAACGAAGAGTGGCGACGCTCGAAGCGGAACGGGAGCGATGGCAACGTGTCCTTCGGGCGTGTTCGATGTGTGGGCGGGTCAGCACGCGGCCGGAACCCGACGATAGGTGCCCCTACTGCCAGACCGGTCGGCTCCATCGGTTGTAGTCGGGACTGGGGGAGACGGGCAACGCTATAATCCGTCGATTCGAACCATCGTCCGATGGGGCCGGAAACCCGCGATGAGTTGCTCGACGCAGCGGAACGCTACGCCAGAACGGTTCCGATCCCGGTAGATTTCGAGCGGATCGAGTGGGAGTGTTCGGACCGCGCAGTCCGCCGTACGGGTGCCTGTCTCTACGATCGCCGAACCGAGCAGGTAACGATTCGATTGACGTGGGAGGCCTATCGCTCGTTCGGGTGGGACGAGTTCACGGGGACGATTCGACACGAACTGGTTCACGCGTGGGAGTTTCAACGGTTCGGTGAGTCCGGACACGGACGACGGTTCAAAGCGAAGGCGCGCGAACTCGACGCGCCACACCACTGTCGTTCGTTCGCGGACGCGCGTCTCCGCCTCGTCTGTTCGTCCTGTGACTGGGAGGCACGGCGGTTTCGTGCATCCGAGGCGGTCAAGCGACCGGCGAAACGACGGTGCGGAAGCTGTGGTTCGCGGTACCGGGTTGAGCACGTCGAGAGCGGGAGACGGTGGCGAACGCACGCCGGATATCTGGTCGCACGACGGAAGCTCGATGGCGATTGGTAACGACGAGTCAGTCGGTAATCATCCCGATGAACGTGAGCAGCTCCGCGAGCGGTTCCGCGTTGCCTTCCGGATACAGCGTGCCACTGGGACCGTCGGGCGCGGACAACACGTCGGCGTCTTCCAGGACCGAGATGTGCTGTTGATAAAACGTCGTGTAGACGGTCGTTCGGTTGTCCGTCGTCCAATCGGAGCCGAACTCCCGAGCGGTGACTTCGTCCACGAGCGTCCGCATCGGAATTACGTCTGACACGTTCGCCATAATGGAGATAGCGTGTCGGCGACGTTCGACGCGACACAGGTTGAACAGGTCGTCGTGGGACAGCTCTATCGGTGAAGAAACAGGTTTACTACCGAACAATCGTCCCAACATTGATACTATTGTCAGCAGATCATCAACTTACGTGTTGTGGTTCGGAGGAAACGAGAGGTGGGGATTATTCCGTGACGACGGTGACGGCACCGTCGAAATCGAGAATGACCGACTGCGTTCGGTCGCCGAACAGCGCTTTCCCCGTTGGGGAACGCTTCCGGCCCGCGAGGAAGACGTGGTCACAACCGAGGTCGGTTGCGGTGGCGAGAATTTCGTCGCGCTCGTCGCCGACGCGACCCACCGCCTCGTATTCGACGTCGACGCCGTCGAGTACCTCACGCCCGAGGTCAGCGGCGAACTGTCGAGCACCTTCGAGCGCCTGCCCTGCGGTGTAGGAGCTTTCGAGGTTCGGAATTTGTTCCAAGGACGTTCTCGTCTCCTCGTACTCCTCGTTGGTCGTGACGTGGAGCAAGACGAGTTCCGCCCCGACGCCCGCGGCGAGTTCGCCCGCTTCCCGAACCAATGCTTTTGCCGACTCGGATGCCTCGATGACGGCGAGTGCCCGTTTCATACCAAATATCGCCAAACCCATAGGATAAATAATTTAGGTTATAGGTTGACGATATCGGGCGAGTCAGTCGACGAGTTACTAGCACGAAACGTTTCGACAGGTCGGCGACGAAGCCTCACGATTCCGTGCTCGGCCTGCCGACCATGGTCGGTATCACTTTGTTACGTGGTTGGAATACGAACCGATATATACCTTCGCGGAGTTGGGTGCAACGAGAACACGAATGTCTTCGGAATCTCTTGACGTCTGCCCGGTCATAAAATCGGTCGAGCAAATCGGGTCCCAATGGCGATTGGTCGTCCTCCACGATCTACAGGACGGCGAGAAGCGCTTCAACGAACTCAAACGCTCGACGGGTGCGAGTTCACGGACGCTCTCGCGTGTGTTGGATGACCTCGGCGAGATGGGTTTCGTCAATCGCCGTACCGAGGAAGACGCGCCGATAGCGACCTACTACAGCCTCAACGAGAAAGGTCGCTCGCTCTGTCCGATCTTCGAGGAGCTAGAGCTGTGGGCCGCCGAGTGGCTCTAGCCGAAAGGAATCTCTCTGAGGGCCATCAACTGGGAATCGTTCGTGAGATACAGCTCCATTTCGAGTGCGATTCGTTTTCCAAACTGGACACCGTCTGACCCGTGATAAAATCCTCGACGACGCGGCAAACGACAACTATTCGGCGTATCCGCCCCGAACATCGACTATGACGACTGGCGTCGTGGTACTCAATTTCGGCGAGCCGGACGAACCGACGCGGGAGAACGTGCTCGGCTATCTCGAGCGCATCTTCATGAACAACGCCGACCTCGAAGGGGATACCACCGAGGAGGAAGCGCGCCAACGGTCCCGGCAGTTGGCCGAGCGACGTGCCCCCGGACTCATCGAGGAATACGAGGAGATCGGCGGATCGCCGCTCGACCCACAGGCGAAAGCGCAAGCCGACGCGCTGGAGGCCGAACTCGACGAACGGGGATTCGACGCGACGACTTACGTCGGGTTCCAGTTCACCGAGCCGTACATCGGGGACGCAGTCGAACAGGCCCGCGAGGACGGCGTCGACGAACTCATCGGGCTTCCCGCGTACCCGCTCTGTGGGGCCTCGACCACCGTCGCCTCGCTCGAAGAACTCACGAACGCAGTAGAAGAGCAGGGCTGGGACGTGCCGGTCCACGAGGTGACGGGATGGCACAGACACCCGACGTACAACCGGATCCGCGCGGAGAACATCCGCGAGTACGCTAACGAGGAAGGGCTCGATCTGACCGACGACGGCACCGAACTGCTGTTTTCGGCACACGGAACGCCGAGCCACTATCTGGACGAGGGCAGTCGCTACGACGTGTACGTGAACGAGTTCTGTGACGTGATGGCGAGCGAACTCGGCCTCGAATCGTACGCGCTCGGCTTCCAGAACCACGGTAACCGCGAGATCCCGTGGACGGAACCCGAAGTCGAGGATGTCGTCGCCGACCTCGACGCGGAGCGCGTGGTCGTGGACCCCATCAGCTTCATGCACGAACAGAGCGAGACGCTGTCCGAACTGGACGACGAACTCCGCGAGGAGGCCGAAGAAGCGGGCCTCGACTTCTACCGCGTGCCGGTTCCACACGACGACGAACGATTTTCCGACGTTCTCGCCGACCTCGTGGAACCGTTCGTCGCCGGATTCGACCCGTCGTACTACCAGTTCCGCCAGTGTCAGTGTAAGGACACGCCGGGAACGATGTGTCTCAACGCCCCCCTCGACGAATGACGGTCGGAATCGTCGGCGCGGGCATCACCGGCCTCGCGCTCGCCCACAACCTCGACGAGGCGGGAATCGACTACGTCGTCCTCGAAGCCGACGACGAACCGGGCGGCGTGATTCGGAGCGGCCGCGTCGATGGCTACCTGCTGGAGTGGGGCCCACAGCGCCTGCGACGCACGGGACCGGTAGACGAACTCATCGCCGACCTCGGCCTGGAGGACGAAGTCATCGAAGCCGGGGACACGAAGTTGTTCGTCTACGCGAACGGCGCGCTCCGTCGCGCGCCGTTCTCCATCGAGGAGTTCGGCACCACCGA
>NZ_JBAWAC010000304.1:0-3313 GCF_049589095.1 Haladaptatus sp.
ACCTCGGAATTCCCGTCCATCTCGATGGTGCACGGGTGGGTAACGCGGCTGTCGCCCTCGACGTATCACCGGCACGAATCGTGGAGAACGTGGATTCCGTGATGTTCTGTCTCTCGAAGGGACTCGGAGCGCCCGTCGGGTCGATGCTCGCTGGAGATGAGGAGTTCATCGCGCACGCACGACGCGTTCGAAAACTGCTCGGGGGAGGGATGCGACAGGTCGGTATCGTGGGCGGGCCGGGACTGCTCGCGTTGGGGAACGTCTCACGGTTGGCCGACGACCACGAGAACGCCCGTCTCCTCGCGGAGGGACTCGCGGACGTCGACGGCCTCTCGGTGCAACCACCCGAGACGAACATCGTCCTCGTGAACACCGAACACGCGGGACTCACCGCCGAGGAGTTTCTCGATCTGTGTGCGGACGAAGACGTCATCGGGTCGGCGTTCGGGCCACACGTCGTCCGGTTTTGTACGCACTGGGACGTGGACCGTGAGGACATCAAAACTGCCTCGGATCGGATTCGAAACGCGCTCTGAGAGCGATTCGATTATCGCTGCCCTTTCTGAATACCTTCCTGAAATCCGGTCATGATCCGGCGGATGAACAGGT
This sequence comes from Haladaptatus sp., assembly GCF_049589095.1. Taxonomy (NCBI): domain Archaea; kingdom Methanobacteriati; phylum Methanobacteriota; class Halobacteria; order Halobacteriales; family Haladaptataceae; genus Haladaptatus; species Haladaptatus sp. The sequence continues at coordinate 610 of NZ_JBAWAC010000304.1, forward strand.
AGACGAAGAAGACGAAGGCGAGCATGATGACGAGAAGGCCGACGAAGAGCGGGTCGTGGAGTACCTTCCCGAAGATTCCGAGTGGTTCCATACCCCCCTGTATCAGTTGCCGAACCAAATTCGTTTCGCCGTGTCAGTGGCAAAGTTGATTGCCGAGCAGTTGCATACGCATAAATATGGCTGACCTCTTGCCCTCCAGTTCGGACGTGGAACCGCCGTCAGGTGGATCCCCCCGAGTGCTCGGCGTGGACAGCGACGACGCGGACGATCTGCTCGGGGCGCTCTCGTCCGATACCGCTCGTGGTCTGCTCTCCGCGCTCCACGACCAACCGGCGACGGCATCCGAACTGAGCGAGCAGGTGGACACGTCGCTACAGAACGCCCAATATCACCTGAAAAAGCTGGAGGACGCGGACCTCATCACGGCAGTCGATACCATCTACTCCGAGAAAGGCCGGGAGATGAAGGTGTACGCACCGAGCGAAGGTCCGCTCATCCTCTTTGCCGGGCGGGAAGAGCAGACGACGGGATTGAAGGACGCGCTCTCCCGCGTTCTCGGCGTCGCCGTCCTGCTCGGCCTCGTGAGCGCCGGGATTCAGTACGCCGTTACGGAGGGACTGCTCGGTATCGGCGGAAAGGCGGCCGAGAAAACGGCCAGCGGTGGCGGCGGACAAGTGGGAACGTTCTCGACGGAACCGACCAACAGCGCGGGACATGCGGCAAACGGCGTTTTGGCGACGATACCGCCGGGCGTGCTGTTCTTCGCGGGGGGAGCGCTCGTTCTCGTCCTCGGTGCAGTCGGGTGGTATTTCGTGCGGAACCGATAACTAAAACGCTTTTTTGAGCTTACCAAGAGTACATGATGACCAACCGCATACTCGGAAGTGGAGCCGCCCTGCTTCGGCCCTCCACTGGTACGCCATCAACTTACCAGCCCTCCTACACGGGGAACTCGGTTACGAGTTCTCCACTCATCTCGTAGACCCTCCCAGCGAAGCCCTTCCCCTCCGGTTCGAGTTCGATATGTGTCGGCCGATTCCCCCGTGGCTGTGCGTAACTGCCCGGATTGAGCAACAACACCTCGCCAGCCTGTTCCACGAGATGTCGATGCGTGTGTCCCGAGACGACCACGTCCGCATCGCGCTCCTGCCCGAAGAGCGAGAGTCCCGTACTTCCGCCGCGCTGACGATGCGTGAGCGCGAACCGAACTCCATTTTCCTCGAACGTTCGCACGGCAGGGAGTCGGTCGGTGACCGCGGCCGTCGCGTTGTTGCCACGAACCGCGACCAGCCGGGAGCTTTCGGCTTCGAACGCGTCGAGAACGGCTGTCGTCGTGAAATCGCCTGCATGAACCACGAGGTCCGCCCTTCGGACGGCTTCGAGCGTCCGTCCGGCCAGTTCGTGACCCGTCCTGCTGTGCGTATCGGAGACGATAGCGATCATGATTCGTCGTTGGTATCCCGTCGCCTTTCGTCTTCCGTCGAATCGAAGCGCGGCGCTCCGTCGTAAGGACTTTGACACCTCCTCGCCGCTAGTTGAGTAATGGCGAACAGCAAGTCCGTCGTGATAGCCGCCCTCTTCTCGAACGCGGCGATTGCCGTGCTGAAATTCGTTGGCTTCGTGCTTACACAGAGTCCGGCGATGCTCTCGGAGACGTTTCACTCCATCTCCGACACGGGAAATCAGGTCTTTCTCCTCATCGGAATCTGGTTTGGCGGACGAAAGCCGACGCGGGACCACCCATTCGGCTACGGCAAGGCACAGTTCTTCTATAGCTTTCTGGTGAGCGTCCTGCTCTTCGGTATCGCCGGTTGGGAGAGCGCAAAACACGGATACGACTCGCTCGTCCAGCACCACGAAACGGTCAGCGGGGGACTGGTTCACGTCCTCGGACAGTCGTTTCCACCGGTCTACGTGAACTACGTCGTCCTCATCGGAGCCATGCTGTTCGAGGGATATGCCTTCAGCAAAGCGTATCGCTCCACGAAACACGAAATCGAACGGCGCGATTGGAGCGGATTTCGGGAGGCGTTCCACAAGACGAGCAACGTCTCCACCCTGACGGCGCTCACCGAGGACACCGTTTCGGTCGCCGGTGCCGGGTTCGCACTGGTGGGTATCTGGCTGTCACAAGTCACCGGGAACCCGATCTACGACGCCAGTGCCGCGCTCCTCATCGGGTTGTTGTTGATGGGATTCGCCATCGCACTGGCGTGGGAGAACAAACGGCTCCTCCTCGGCGAGAGCCTGCCCAAAGAGGAGGAAGACAGACTCCGCTCGGAGTTGGACGGGTGGGAGGGCGTCACCGAAATCATCGACTTCAGAACCGTCTACTTCGGTCCCGACCGCATCATCGTCACCGCCGACGTGGCGTTCGACCCGACGCTCGACACCGGGGAGATGGACGACTTGATAACCGACATCGAAGATGGGCTGTACGAAATCAACGATAGCGTCAAGAAGGTGTACATCGAACCGGAAGTGCAGGAGACGGCGGCGGAGTCGGTTATCTGAGACCGAGTATCTCTCCGATGGGCAAGGGTTTTTGAACTAAGACGCGAATATTCGGTATCGTGTCCACGACGAACGAGTATATGCGGTTCTTCCCGTACGACGCCCCCTACGACAACCAGCAGGAGGCGATGGATCGCATCTACAACGGACTGTCACGCGGACAGGACGTGCTCTTCGAAGGTGCGTGTGG
>NZ_JBAWAC010000305.1:0-1651 GCF_049589095.1 Haladaptatus sp.
CCACTACGACAACGACGACCGCACCGCCGACCGCACCGCTATCGGCGAACCTGTCCTGCACCCGGATCACGGCGAACGCGACGCAACCCGATGACTACCGAATGCAGGCGCTGTTGGTCAACGCCTCGAACCCGCAGTCGGGCGTGCTGGTGACACAAAACATCTCCGCCGGGGACTTCCAACCGGCGGCCGACGGCAACGTGACGTGGACGAACTCGACGGCGGACCTCGGCGTTCCGGGATACGTCTTCGTCAACGCGACGTTCTTCGATTCGAACAACCAGACGGTCGCGACCGTGCAGCAAAACGACGTGCAGAGGTGTATCCGACAGGTGAGCGGCACGAATGGAACGACTGCGGCACAGACGACGGTCGGCGGGCCGACGGCGACTGCTGCTCCGACGACCGTTGCGACGACGACCGGGCCACGGACGACGCCGACGAATAGCAGCTAACGAAAAAGATCGAAAACCGAAATCCGACTACAGCGCGGCTTCGAGTCGTTCGATGAGGTTCGCGTTCCCGATGTGGAGCGGTACCCGTTGATGCAGTCGCTCGGGCGTCACTTCGAGGATCGATTTCTCGCCGTCGGACGACCGACCACCGGCGGATTCGATAATGTACGCCATCGGGTTCCCCTCGAACTGCAAGCGAAGTTTTCCTTCTGGGCGGGATTCGAGACCGGGATAGGCGAACACGCCACCGTAGGTCAACACTTGGTTCACGTCGCCGATCATCGCGCCGCCGTAGCGCAGTTTGAGTTCGTCTTCGATCTCTCGCGCGTAGGCGGTGAACGCCTCGGGCCAGTCCGGAACGCGGCCGCCGAACCCGTAAACCGTGGGGTCGTCGGGGAGCGTCACGTCCTCGGTGACGACTCGGTACGTTCCGTCTCGCGGCGCTTCGCCGCTCGACTCTTCCGCGGTGCCTTGCACCGCGCTGTCTTCGATGACGTACTCCGTCACGGAATCGTCACGGGCGACCATCATCGTCGTGATCGGACCGAAGAGGACGAACGCCGACGCGACGAGGTCCGTTCCCTTCGCCGGGAGCGGCGCATCGTAGATTCCGACGATGGTCCCCATCGAATTGTTGGATTTGAGGTTGGACGAGCCGTCGAGCGGGTCGATAGCGACCGACAGTCCGTCGCCGCAATCGACGACCGCCTCTCGCTCCTCGCTGGCGAACTCGCCGACGCCGTCGATGGCCGTCAGTTCCGCTTCGAGGTACTCGTCGGCCCAGACGTCGGCGGCCATCTGGATTTCCCCGCTTGGGTTTTCCTCGTCCGCCTTTCGACGGCGGCCGGTGAGACCGCCACGGATTTCCGGCGCGGCAGCCGCGACGACCTCGATGATTTTTGTAACCGTCTCCATCGTTAGAGCGCTTCGTCGGCGGTCGCGCCGTCGAAGATGACCTTTTCGAGCGCGTCGAGGATTCGCTCGGGGTCATCACGCTGCCAGACGTTGCGGCCGACGGCGAGTCCGGAACCACCGGCGTCCATCACGGCTTCGACGCTAGAGAGGAACTCGTAGTCGCTGGTCTTCGACCCACCGCTCATGACGACCGGCATGTCGGCGGCGGACTTGACGGCCCATTCCATCGACTCGCGGCTTCCGGGGTACTTGACCTTCGCCATGTCCGCGCCGATTTCGAG
>NZ_JBAWAC010000306.1:0-15254 GCF_049589095.1 Haladaptatus sp.
GTCAACAGCGGGGCGTGCGCTGGCGGCATCGTGGGACGGAGGACGAGGCTCATCCAGACGCCGCCCGAGGGGCCGACCCACGTCCGTTTCAAGCGCCCGCGGCCGCCCACCTGCTCGTCGGCCAGCACGACCACGTCCTCCGCCCCGTCCCCGGCCAGTTCCCGTGCCCGGTCGTTCGTGCTCCCGATGGAGTCGTGATATTCGACGGAAAACGGTGCCTCCAGTCCGTACTCGACCGCCGGTCCGAATTCAGGGACCTCCCCGAGCAGGTAGCCATCCGCAGTGCTCTCGACCTCGAATCCGTCGGTACGGAGCGCCTCGACATGTTTCCACACCGCGTTCCGCGAGATGTCGAGGGCGTCGGCGAGTTCCGGCCCGGAGACCGGGCCGTCAGCGAGCGCGTCCAAGACGGCCCGACGTGTCTCGTTCATAGTTTCGAGTACGGGAAGTTCCGACAAGAGTCGTTTCGTTTGGCCGCGGCAAAAGGGAAAATCGTTCGTGGTTCGAATACGAACAGCACGATCATGTACCGGACGTTCATCAAGTTGTTGGAACAAAACGCGGAACACGCCGAAGAGTTCGACTCCCGTTTCGACGACGTACAGGATTCACAGCATCCCGACGTCGTCACCGTCTGCTGTTCGGATTCCCGCGTCCTACAGGACCACATCTGGGGCAACGACGAACCGGGACGGATCTTCACCTGCGGCAACATCGGCAACCGCGTCGTCCAGCGAACGGACTCGGGCGAAGTCGTCTCGGGTGACGTGCTCTATCCCGTCGAACACACGGGAACCGACACCGTCGTCGTCATGGGGCACACCGGTTGTGGGGCCGTCACGGCGACGTACGACGCGCTGACGGGCGAGGTGTCCGAGCCTGCTGGCATCGAACACTGTCTTTCGTTGCTGAAACCGAAGTTGGAGGCGGGCGTCGAATCGCTTCCCGATGACGTGGACCGAGCGGGGGGGATCAACCGACTCGTGGAGTACAACGTCGACCGGCAGGTCGAATCCCTCATCGAGAGCGACGACATCAACGAGGATGTCGATATCATCGGCGTCGTGTACGACTTTCAGGACGTGTACTCGGGGCGGCGCGGCCAAGTCCACGTCATCAACGTGAACGGTGAGACGAGCGTCGAGACGCTGAAAGACGATCTCCCCGACATCGACGCACGGATCGAACGGCTCTGGGAGTACTGAGTCGTCGAGCGAGTTCATCGCGGTCGGTTTCGCGCCGCTTATTCTGTCCCGTTCGCCTCATCGGCGAGCCATGCAGATTTGCAGATTTCATCGCAGAAGATGTAGAGATGGACACCATCGTCCGTCGTTACTGTGTGCGTCGGGTAGCGCACATTGGCTCTGATCGGGGTTCCACAGCACGTACATTCGGATAGCGATACTGACTCGTTCATCCTTCACGCGGTCACTCGAACGACTATTTCACCGCTACTGGACACGGTGATCGGATAGCCTTCGTACGTGAACGAGACCTCGATATCGCTCCCGCGTGCGGTCGTCAGCATCGAGACCAACGATTCCGCATCGATAATATCGTAGAGCGGCGTCAGCGTGGACGGTTCCCGTCCGCTTAACCCAGCGATGACCCCGACGATACCGAGGAGGATCGATTCCTCCTCTCCGGTATCGTACCGAACGTGGAGCGTTTTCGTCTCCGGGTCGTATCCGTCACAGGTTTCGATATCGAGAGATCCGAGCGCCTGTCGTCCCATCTCCGTGGTCGTTATTTCGAGGGTTTCCATGAGTTGGAACTGAGAGGGAACGGGAAATAAGGGTCCGCTCTTACTGGTTCGACCCCTCGATGCCGCCGTCGTGGGCCTCGAAGAGATGGTGGAGAACCGTGTCCTGCGCGTGGCGAAGGTGGTAGTTGAAGGTCTGTCGGGTGATGCCCATCCGTTCCGCGATTTCATCTCCTTCGCTCTGCCGGGGGACCTTGAAATACCCCGCGTAGTACGCGATCTGGAGGGCCGTCCATTGACGTTCGGTGAGGTCGTCCTTCACGAGCGTCTTGAACAGCCGAGGCGTGTACACCAGCTTTTGTGACGCCAACTCGAAATCCCGAGCGACGACATCACGAATCGCTTCCAAGACGGCCGCCACATCGACCGTCGCCGGGAACTGTACCAAGTTCCTGATTTTCCCGTCTTCGAGCGCGGTCGTGACTGACTCGCCATCGTACTCGTCGTAGGTGGAAACCAGCGACGATGCGCCACCACGAACCTCGACGCGATACTTATCACCCTCCTTCTTGAGGAGACGAACGTCCTCGGTCGTGGGAAAGAGTTCCGGGAGATTCATCACCGTCTCGCCGGAGATCCCAGTGACCGTCCAGTACTGGACGTGCGAACCGTCGGAAAGCCGCACGAACCCGTCGATTCGGAGGTCCATGTCCTCGTGGCCGAGTTCGAGAAACGGACGGGCCAACTGCTCGGAGACGAATTCGAGTTCGAGAACTTCGTCGGCGGTCAACTCGGGGGGAAATTCATCATTTGAGTCGTCCACGGAGCGATCCGTCTCCGGTGGCGGCACATCGCTGGCCGTCGGTCGTGTGGCGGGTCGCCACCATGCACGGGCTTGTGCGCCGATCGTCTTCGTTTCGAGTTCCCCCTCGTCGGCGAGACGGCGGAGTTTATCGTACGCCGTGCGCCGGGCACAGCCCACCGCCTCGGCAACCTCGCTCGTCGCAAGCGGTTCGGACGGATCGTCCAGTCTCTCGAAAACCCCGAGGATTTCGTCCCCACCGATGTCATTCGCGGTCCCCATTAGCCGAGATACGGGTTCGATGCAAAGGGAGCTTTCGGCACCATCGTGACGGACAACGTCGCCATCGACGACGTCCACACGCCGGAGAACGTGCTCGCCACGCACGTCGGGTGAACTCCGCGACGTTTCGGTTCGACCGGTCGTCACACGACGGAATCCGTACTGACTTCGCGCTCCACGCGAAACACCCGTCAAACCGAACCGAACCATGTCCACGACCCTGTTTCCGACCCACATCGAGAGCGAACGGTTGCGATACGAACCGTTACACGAGTCGGCCGAACCCCTCGACATCTACGAGTATCACCGTTCCGGCGAGATGGACGCCGTGATGCGCCCCCTCGGCGAGCGACCACACGCGAGGCCGAAAGAGACGATGGACGAAGTAACCGAAGCGGCGGAAGCGTGGGAATCCGGCGAGCGAGCGACCTACGCCATCACGACGAAATCCGACGGCGAATTCGTCGGCGTCGCCGAACTGTGGCTCGAATGGGAGGAGCGTTCGACCTCGTTCGGGATGTGGGTTCGTGAGCCGTTTTGGGGACGTGGCTACTCGGGCGAGCGGGCCGGTGCGATGTCGTACGTCGCGTTCGACCGACTCGACCTCGAACTCGTGAGTGTCGGCCACGACCCCGAAAACGAGCAGTCGAAACGCGCCATCGAGAAGTACGTCGATTCCTACGGCGGGCAGTACGATGCGGTCCTTCGGAACTGGTACCCTCCAGACGACTCCGGCGAACCAGTGGACCTCCAGACCTACAGCATCTCACAGGAACAGTGGCGCGAGAACGTCACGGAAACGGAGCTATCGACGATTCGAATCGTTCGGTGATCTTCACGCGTGACGCTTTTTGAGCCGTGGTAACGGTCGAAATCACCTACGAAGAAACGCGCCGGGCGAGCGCCAGTTTGGCCCCGAAACCGACGAGCACGCTCCCGCTCGCCGTGCGAAGTATTCGTCGGAGGAGGTCGCGCTCGGTAACGACCCGGCGCGCTTGCGCGGAGAACACCGCAAGCAGTGCCTGATAGCAGAAGCCGAGCGTGGTGAACAGCACCCCGAAGAGGAAAATCTGCGGAGCGGCGGAACTCCCTGGCCGAACGAACTGTGGGAGGAACGCGAGGAAGAACAGCGCCACTTTCGGGTTCGAGACGTTGATGAACAGCGCGTTTCGGAAGGATTCGCTCGGCGTGTATCCCGTTCCCTCCGGCGCGATTTCGAACTCCTCTTCGCCGCGGAACGTCTGCACGCCGAGGTAAACGAGGTACGCCGCGCCGACGAGTTTGACGGCGGTGAACGCCACCGCGGACGTTCGCAGGATTGCCGACAGACCGATGACGGCCGCCGTCGTATGGACGATGCTTCCAGTCGAAGAGCCGAGTGCGGCGGTGACACCGGTCGTCCGTCCGTCGCTGACGCTCCGGGTCAGCGTGTAGAGGCTGTCCGGGCCGGGGGCGACGATGAGAACGAGCGCGGCGGGGATGAAGGCGAGGATAGTCTGTACTGCGACCATGAACCATTCGTCGCGGGCGGTTACGATAAAATTACGAGACGGTATCCTCGCTTCACGTTTTCCCGTTCGATCTCGCGGCCCATCGGAATCGATTTCAAACTGCCCTTATCCCGACCGTGATCGGCTCTGCCGGTTGTAGCGTCAGGGGCGCGGCGAGCACGTTCACCACTTCCGCTTCTGCTTCTCGTTTGGCCGTATATCGCACCGAGCCACGTTCATAGTGAAAACTGCGTTCGTTACAGGGCGCTCCAGAGAGCGAGTACGCCGAACCCGACGATAACGACACCTGCCAATCGGTCCACCCGACGCATGATCGAGCGGGTGAATCGTGCGCGGAATACGCTCACGCCGGTACTGAGGACGAACCACCAGAGTGCCGACCCGAGGAAGACGCCGCCGACCAATACCGCGGCGTGGGTGTAGTTTCCGGACATTCCGACACCCAATTCCGTGAAGATGCCGACGAAGGCGATGATCGTCACTGGATTGGTGATCGTCAACAGGAACGTCGAACCGTAATCCCCGGCGAACCCCTGTAAATCCGTGGAGGATACCGCCGTCTCCGCTGGCTCGCCCCGAAACGACTGGACGCCGAGATACAGGAGGAGGATACCGCCGCCGATGCGGATACCCACCCGGTAGTCGAGCAGGAGCGACGACACGGCCGTAATCCCGAACCCCGCAATCGCTCCGTACACGGCGTCCGCCGACGCCGCTCCGAGGCCGCTCACGAAGCCCGAAAGTCGGCCCTTAGAAAGCGTACGCTGGATGCACAACACTCCGATCGGGCCGACGGGGGCCGCGATCGAAAACCCGAGAACGATACCGCGAATCAGCACCTCGATTGTCGCTGTCGTTAATAGAGGTCACCTCTCGTCAGTTCAAACGTAGCAGTCGTAGATGTACCTTGTGCGCCCGTGTTGTATGATAATTATTGACATAATTTCCCACGTTCAGGTTTCGGATTGGTGTTACGGGTATCGTTTACAGTGTCACACTTTTGAGACGGGACGAACTACGGAGTTCCAACGAATCGGTGTCGCCGGGCCAGATAGAGACTCGCAATCAGTACGTTCAGCAGCGGAACCAAGACGAACAAGTAGAGGAGGGTTGGTGTCCACTCCGACTGCTCGCTCACGTACGTTCGGTCGTGGTAGAGTGCGAACGGGGCGAACCCGGAGAGCGCATAATTCACGACGGTTATCACCGATGCCGTCTCACCGAGATACCCTGAAACCTGTAGTCCGACGTGCTGTGCGAAGGCAGTGTTCAGGAGCGTTACTGAGAGCCAAAGGAAGAACGAGATGGGTATCGCCAATATCGAAACCCACCAACTGCCGGGGAACAGCACTCTGCGGCTTTGTTTTGTGGCCATGTACTTTCGTCCATGGTAGGGATGCACGCAATCAGTAATAGCTCTTCGTAGCGATTTCCGAACTGTGCTCTGTGTTAGTTACTACCGATTCTCGCGCTGTTCGACCTTGTTCAGTTCGATGAAATTCACCATACAATCCTCCGCACTTTTTCGGTTCTTTCTCTCCTGTGTTCGGAAGTCACATCGTCTCGAATGATTCGATTACTTCGCTGGTGGTGAACACTGCCACGGGGTCTTGTTCATAGAAATCGGAGTCGTCGCTCCACATTCCTGCGTCACGAGCAAGCGCACAAGCCACGTACAGTACGTCGTCTGGGTCAGTGTCACCTATCGCTTCTTCTGCCTCCTCGATGTGCGGATAGAACTCGTTGACGGGCACCGTCTCGATGTATTGGAACAGAAGGTCGATGAACTGGCGGACTCTCGCCGCCTCCATTCCCGATCTCTCGACGATGAGGTCTTCGTAGTTCCCGATTTCATCGTGGATGAATTCGGGAGTCAGGAGTTCCGGTTCGAGCGTAACGATGAGTTCCCGTGTTTTCGAGTTAGCGATGAGCGCGGAGATGACGACGTTCGCATCGACAACCAACTTCATTCGTCAAGATTACTCCGACTCTTCTTCGACGCGCTTGCGTGCGCTCTCGTTGATTTTGGCGGCGAGTTCGTCTACGTCTTTGTCGGTGAGACCGCTGTCGGCGGTGAGTTCGTCCATCAGTTCGAGATTCTCGATTTTGTCTCGAATGGCTTGCCGAGTGACTTCGCTCCAGTTGATTTCCGGGTGCTTTTCCATCCGTTCCTTGAGGTCATTATCCACGTTGACCGTGATGCTGGGCATACAGGGAACTATGGACACACAGAATACTGTGTCTTTCGGTGGGCGAACTCCGCTGGATAGAATAAACCCGTCACAGACTTGACCCGTGGTCAATAGATGGGTCTGCGGATGGCAGTTCGGAGCCATCGAGATAGGATATGGTGTTTTTCAGCGAATCAGAATCGAAAGAACAGCTACCGGAAATTATTTTGAGAATTGAACGGGGGTCATACGATTCGTATCGCCGAATTTCGGGCTACCGATTCTCTCGCTGTTCGACCTTGTTCAACTCGATAAGCAACCGGAAAATTGCCTTCACCAGATTCGAATCTACGTCGAACTTCTCGGCGTTCTCGCCCGCTCGGTCCATCACGCGCTGTTCCTGTGCCTCATCGGTCGTCGGGACATCCTGGGCGGATTTCACTTCCGCAACGCTATCCGCGACGTAGGTTCGTCGAGCGATGAGTTCCACCAGTTCACGGTCGATGGATTCGATCTCTTCGCGCAGTTCGTCCAGGCTCATATCGTTCGGGTTCCGCTCGTCTGTGTTGTCGTTAGCCATGTCGTTCCCTTCAATGAATTCCACTTTTCCCGCACGTCCTCTAAAACCTCCCGCCCGCCGACGGCGACGAAACTCGGTCCAGTCCCCGAAAGCGAGACGCCGTCCACGTCCGGCATGGCGTCCACCATGGGGTCCGCGGAGAAACCGAGTGCGCCACAGAAGGCGAAGCCGTTCACCGTCATCGCCCGGCCGTACTCGCCGTCGAGGGCGAGGTCGGCGACGAGGTCGGCCATCGGCGCGACCTGCCGACAGCGGGAGACGTCGGCATCGGCGGAAAAGGACTGCTCCGGCGGCGTCCACACCAACACGTCCCAGTCCACCTCGTCGCGGGCGAGCAGTTCGTTCTCGGTGTTGTCCGTGACGGTGACGCCGCCGAGCATGCTCGCGCTGGCGTCGTCGAACGCGCCGGTCACGGTGACGCCGACGTCACGGGCCGCTTGCACGCCGATTCGGCAGGCATCCTCCCGTCGCATCTCGACGTCGAGTGCGGACAGGGTCGCCAACACCGTCGCGTTCGCCGCGGCGCTCGAACTCTTCAGACCTGAGGCCATCGGGACGTCGCTCTCGGTTCGCACCGTCGCGCCGAATTCCGGATCTTCCGTTTCGAGGACGAGTTCGACACAGCGTTCGATGAGTCGAGCGTCCGCGTCCGGATCCTCCGCTATCTCCCCGCGAATCTCGCCGGAGTCGTCCAGTTCGACGGTGGCGGTGGTTTCGGTGTCGATGGCGAACGCCGACCCGACTCCGGTGGCGAGGGCGTTGAGTATCGTCCCGGCGGCGGGTGCTTTCGCGCGGCCGTGCATGGTCGGCTTTCGCAGGTGGCCGTCTTCAGGGTGGCGGTGGGGGCAACGTTTTGATTGATCCGGAACGCGGGTCTTTTCCCCCTCTCCGACCAACCGTCGAACATGAGTGTCCGAAACGACGTTTCCCCCGACACGCTCGGTATCGAACTCACTGAGGACGGTATCGTCGTCGAATACAAGGACGGGCGTGAGACTTTCTACCACGGCGTTCCGAGGAAGGTGGACGGAACGCTCCGAACCCAACCGGGCAAACTGGTGCAGGTGCTCGTCACCGATCCGACGGAGACGGAGGGCGTCATGACCTACGTCAACGATCGGGATACGCACGATGACATCCTCGAAGAGACCGGCGTCGGCCGAGTCATCCTGGAACCCGGAGAGGAGGCGGAACTGTTCCCCGGGGTGGCGGTCCGCTCGGACGGCTACGCCGTCGAAGTCGAGGCCAGCCCGGAGATTGCACGGGGTCGCGTGTTCCTCTTCGAGGAAGACGCGATGGGCGAACGGTCGTTCGAGTTCGTGGAAGAGGACGAGTCAGCGAACGGAAACGAATAATGCCGCTCGCGAAGCGCTGGCAAGCACTCGACAGGGGAACGGTCGCGGGCACGCCGGAACGCTGGGCGATGTACGAACTGGGGAACGACGGTGAAATCGTGGAGATCGGCGTCGGCGTCCTGCGCGACGAACTGAAGACGGCGTTGACCTACAGCGACGCGACACAGGTTCGCTGGGAGACGTGCCAGTCGCAGGCGCAAGCCGAGGAGTTGGCCGCCGAGCATCGGGAACGAGCGGAATTGGACTGATTCGGCGGTTTGCCGAAACGGAGCGGTTTTCCGGTCAGTTGATGGGAGAAGAGCTGTGTCGTTCCTCGGCGTCCTTCCACTCGCCCAGTCCCTCCGGGTCCAAGTGGATGTGAACGTCGCCGACGTCGTCGCGCGAGACGAGGTCGTTTCTGAGTTCGGTTTCGATGTCGTGGGCTTCGATGAACGTGTGGTCGGCCGCGACTTCGGCGTGGAATTCTACCTCGTAGACGGTTCCGGCGTGGTACGCGGTGAAATCGTGCAGTCCGTGAACGTCGTCGTGGGAGAGGATTTCGTCCCGAATCTCCTCCCGAACGGATCTCGGTGCGGCGGTGTCCACGAGGTAGTTGACGTTCTCCCGCGAGATTTCGACGCCTTGGTGGATGACGAGCAGGCTGACCAGTCCCCCGGCCAACGGGTCGAGGACGGGAAAACCACCAGCCATTCCCGCCACGCCGATGACTGCCGCACCCGTGGTGTAGAGGTCGTTCTTGCTGTCGGCGGCGAGCGCGGCGAGACCGGCCGACTCGACGTTGCGATTGACCCGTTTCGTGTACCAGTAACAGAACGCGCGGTCACAAAAGGCGAAGGCGAGACCGGCAACGAGGGCGATGCTGTAGGTCGATTCGGGTGCCGAAAGGATGGTCTGACCGGCGTCGTAGAGCAGTTTCAGTCCGAGGAGCACGAGCGTGCCGCCGACGAACAGGGCGGTCAGCGGCTCGACCCGGTCGTGGCCGTGGGGATGGTTCGTGTCCGGACTCTCGAACGAGAGGCGACCCCAGACGAGCACCACCGCGCTGGCCAGCAAATCGGCCACCGAGTGGGCGGCATCGGCGACGAGCGCGAGGCTTCCGAAGGTGAGGCCGACGCCACCTTCCACCACGATTTTGAGGACGTTCGTCAGGACGTTGGCCCACGACGCTTTGAGAAACTCCTTCCGGTGGTCACCCATTCGTTCCTCCGTGGGGGTCGCGAGGTTAAGAATATATGGATTAGGGATGACAAATAACTGTTTTAGATTGAGTCTAAATCACATGCCTACACGAGAAATGGACGTCGAACCCCCACTACAGTCGACGTGCCATCACCACGATACCGAGGACGATGAGGGCGATCCCCCAGTAGAGCGAGTCGAAGGGGAGGACCTTCAACAGGAGCGTGACGACGCCGGAGGTGAACAGCGACCAACCGATGGTAGTGTTGTATCCCATAGAAGCTACACGGTGACGAATCGTTTCAAGCTATCGGCAGTGAGAAAATCAGGCCGGACGAACCCCTTTGCCTTTCACTGGATATAAGTGGGGTCTTCCGCATCGCAGTTCTCCTCGTGTTGTTCGGCGTCGCTCTGGTCGTCGAACATCAGTCCGCACTGCTCGCACTGGTACCATGTCGTGTCGTCTCGCTCGGTTCGAGCAACCATAATTGTACACTCGGTAGCATCGGACAAAGGGGTTTCTGCGGGAAACCCTGAAGACGGTCCGGTGACGAGTAGGGAATATGACGAAAAAACCGACGGTTGCGCTCACCGTCAGGGGCGCGGAAAAGCGCGACGGCGGACGGGGTATCGCCCGGATCGCCGACGCGGCGCGACAGAAACTCGGCGTGCTGAGCGGCGATACGGTCGCGGTCGAAGGCGACGGGACGACCGTGGTGAAGGTGTGGCCCGCTTCGAGCACGGTGCCGGAGAACACCATCCAGATAGACGCCGAGACGCGGACGAACGCGGGGGTCAGAATCGGGGACGAAGTGTCGGTGTCCCCGATTTCGATCTCGGACGCGGACTCCATCACCGTCGTTCCGAAGGCCAACTTCTCGATGGACGACGTGGACACGCTGGAGCGAGCGGTGAAACAGGAACTGCTCGACCGCCCCGTTCAGTCCGGTGAGCGGGCGCGAATCGAACGACTCGGCGACGCCGGACTGTTCGTCGTATCGCGGACGAACCCCGGCGGAACCGTCCGCGTGACGAACGACACGGACGTGAAGGTCTCACTCTCGAAACTGACCGAATCCGTCTCGACTACCCCGTCTAACGCCAACGATTCGACGGACGTGACCGGTGCGGCTTACGAGGACATCGGCGGACTGGACGAGGAACTCCGTCGCGTCCGCGAGATGGTCGAACTGCCGCTGTCGAACCCGGAACTGTTCCGCCGATTGGGCATCGACCCGCCGAAAGGCGTCCTGCTCTACGGGCCGCCGGGAACCGGAAAGACGCTCATCGCCAAGGCCGTCGCCAACGAGGTCAACGCCCACTTCGTCTCCATCTCCGGGCCGGAAGTGATGAGCAAGTACAAGGGTGAGAGCGAGGAGCGACTCCGCGAGATATTCACCGAAGCCAGCGAGAACGCACCCTCGATAATCTTCTTCGACGAGGTGGACAGCCTCGGCGGGAAACGCGACGAGGAGAGCGACATGGAAAATCGGTTGGTCGCCCAGATGCTCTCGCTGATGGACGGGCTGGAGTCCCGCGGCGAAGTCGTCGTCATCGGCGCGACGAACCGCGTGGACGCCATCGACCCCGCGCTCCGCCGTGGCGGCCGCTTCGACCGCGAGATCGAGATCGGCGCGCCGGACGAAGGCGGCCGACGGGAAATCCTCGAAGTCCACACCCGCGGCATGCCGTTGGCCGACGACGTGGCCGTCGAACGACTCGCCGCGACGACACACGGGTTCGTCGGTGCCGACCTCCACACGCTCGTTACGGAAGCGGCCATGGCGGCGCTTCGCCGGGCACGTGACGACGGTGCGGACGACAACGCACTGCTCTCGGTCGAGGTGACCCGCGGCGACTTCAACACCGCGCTCGCGAGCGTCGAACCGTCGGCGATGCGCGAGTTCGTCGCCGAAGCACCCGAAATCTCGTTCGAGGACGTTGGCGGACTGAACGAGGCCAAGCGGACGCTCATCGAGGCCGTCGAGTGGCCGCTCTCGTACTCCAACCTGTTCGAGGCGACGAGGACGGAACCACCGAGCGGCGTCCTGCTCTACGGGCCGCCGGGAACCGGGAAGACGCTTCTCGCCCGTGCACTCGCGGGCGAGAGCGACGTGAACTTCGTCTCCGTCGCCGGGCCGGAACTGCTCGACAGGTACGTCGGCGAGAGCGAGAAATCGGTTCGCGAGGTGTTCGACAGGGCGAGACAGGCCTCCCCGGCGATCGTGTTCTTCGACGAGATCGACGCGCTCGCGAGCCAGCGCGACGACTCACACGAGGTCACCGAACGCGTCGTCTCCCAGCTCCTGACCGAACTGGACGGGTTGACCGAAAACCCGAACCTCGTCGTCCTCGCGGCGACGAACCGCCGCGAGGCCATCGACCCCGCGCTGTTGCGTCCCGGGCGACTCGAATCCCACATCGAGATTCCAGGACCGGACGAGGAGGCCCGTCGCAAGATTCTGTCGGTGCACGCGGGGGACAAACCGCTCGCGGACGACATCGACCTCGATGCACTCGCGGCGGAGTTGGACGGGTTCACCGGTGCGGACATCGAGGCGCTCGTCCGGAGTGCCTCGATGCGGGCCATCCGCGAGGCCGCGGACGAGTGGACGCCCGAAGAGGCGAACGAACGGGCGGACGAAATCGTCATCGAGGAGCGCCACTTCGACGTGGCACGCGAGTTCGTTCAACCGACGCTCAAGTAGCAGTTCCGGCGGGGATTTTCGGGTGGACCGATCGTTCGTTTCGGGTGGACCGATCGTTCGCCACGGATTTGTGAACGGTCGAGCGGGGCGTGTTCGTCCCCGACGCCGTGACCGACGATGTCGGAACCGAACGACCGAGAACTACAACCGCCACGATTCCGGCCGTAACCGAGGAATTTTCGGGGTTCCCTCCCCAGTGCCGTTGTAAATTCGCCCCGTATCCGCCGTCCGAAACGCTGCCCGTTCGGACGGCCGATGCTGGCTACGTCCCTGCCTGTGTAGCCATCACTCTTACCCGACACCGTGACGGAGGGCCGTTGCCATGCGCGCACTCATCATCACCGGAAACGGCGTCGAGGACAGCGAGTTCAGCTATCCGTACTACCGACTGCAGGAGGAGGGGATGAACGTGGACGTGGCGACCCCTGACGGTGGGTCCTTCGAGAGCAAGCACGGGCAGGAGTTCGAAGCCGCGGACATCTCCATCAACGACGTCCGGTCCGACCGCTACGACCTGCTCGTCCTCCCCGGCGGGCGCGCACCGGAGAACATCCGACTCGAAGCGTCGGGAGTGGGTGACATCATCCGCGGGTTCGACGACGAGAACAAACCCATCGCGACCATCTGCCACGGCGCACAACTGCTCATCACCGCCGACGTCCTCGACGGCCGCGAAGCGACCGGCTACTGGTCGATCCGCGACGACATCGAAAACGCGGGCGCGGCGTTCGTGGACGAGGAGGTCGTCGTGGACGGCAACCTCGTCTGCTCGCGAAACCCCGACGACCTCCCGGCGTTCATGCGGGAGACGCTCGCGAACATCGACAAACTGACCGACGCACCCGCGTGAAGTCGAACCGGCACGAGAACGTCACGCGCTACACGAGTGATTCGTCAACTTGACCCGCTCGGTCGGTTCCGGGCCGTCGAGGTTGGTCGGTTGGCGGACGTAGTACACCGAGACGTTGACGAGGTCGTCCTCGTGGTTGCGGTTCCAACGTTGGCAGACGTAATCGGTAAACTCGGGTCGAAGCGATTCGTAGCCGGGGCGCTGGAGGTCGAGGAGATACACCAGCCATCGGTGACTGGGAAAACCCACACTCCCGCCCGAGGGACGACTCCAGCGGACGGCTGACCGGTGGAACGCATCGACGTGGGTTCCGGATTCGAGTGTTCCGGGAACCACGTACCAACCGTCCGTTTGCCGCGGTTCGGGAGCGAACATACTCCATCGGTGTTCGGCCGGATTCACGACATCGTTCACTTGGTCCGGCGTCTGGACGTAGCCGAGCGTCGCGGCGTTCCAGACGAGCACGAACAGTAGGAGACCGGCCACAACGAGCGGGACGATTCGGCGTCCCGATTTCGAAATCGCGGACGGGATTCGAGCGAACGAAAATTCGGGGAACAGCTGCCGACACCGATTTTCGAGGCGAGCCATTCGACGTGAGCTCACCATCGGTTCGGTGAACTTCGCAGCCGTATCCCAGACGGTGCTCGGAAGGAAGAGGAGCAGGGCCGTGATAGAAATCATCGGGAACAGACCGAGACGCATCGTCAGCAACATCCCGAAATGCATTACGATGAACATCGATGCGAACGCTGCGCGTGACTAACCGGTGAGGAGAATCAACAGCACCGACGCCACGACGATCACGAGCCACAGTCTGTCGAAGACGTCGAGGGCCGTCGGATAGTTCGAGAGCAACTCCCCGAACCGCGTCAGGACGTTGTGGAGGCTGAACACGTACCGAACTGCGACGCCGCGCATCCACAGGTCGCCACGGAGCTTGAACAGCGCGTTGACGGTGTAGACGGTCACGACTTGCAGCAGTACCCCCGCGGACGCGAGGCTCACGACGCGTCGTCGATGCCTTTCGCTGTGAAGCGAATCCACCGAGAAGCGCTCCCCGAGCGGCAGGAAGATGCCCCACAACAGGAGCCGTCGAAGGATGGAATCTCCCGCGTTCAGGAGAACGGGATTCCGGGCGTGCAACGAGACGAGCAACACGAACGAAATCGCCGTCGCCAGTCTCGTCCGGTAGCCGAGGAGCAGAGCGACGGCGAAAACCCCAGCGACGACGAACAACGTTTCTTGGAACCACGTCGCTCCCGAAAGAGCGTGGATCGAGAGACGGGAAAGGCCGGAAAATTGCGCTCTGAGCAGCGAACGCGGTAACACGCCGGAATCGGTATAGAACGAGACGAGATTCTGCGATCGGAGGAGTAAATCCGCGAGCAACAGTACGCCCAAGGAAATCCGAAAGATAGCGAGCGCCCGTGTGTTGATTCCGATTCGACGGGCGAGCGCAGCACGCCCACGAGTGCGAACTCCCTCGGTTGTAGACATATACATGAACGGGGATTTTGTCGAATACGGCACTGTCTAGATAAGGAAAACCCAGCGACTGCGGTACGATTGACGAGGTTTTACGCACTGTTCTAAAGCGACTGATTCTTGATATTGAGAGTAGCTGCACCGTGAGAAGACGGAATTCGACGGCCTCATCGAAAATCTAGTCATAATGAGACATAGTGACTCGTTAGTCACTCACGGTAGAGACGTTGAAACGCCACGATACACCAGAACCGCTTAACTAGACAGTGCCCTTCGAACTAAGAGTTCGCGATAGGGACCATTGCGATATGAGTCGAAAACTCATCTGAATACTTCGTCTGATGAATTTCGAGAATTGTTAGCGGATTTGCCAACAACAGACGATCACAACTCCGATTTCTCCGAATAAATTCGCCGTTTCAGAACCGAGTCACATATCCATAAGAAAGAGTGATCCACCGATCGTGATAGTAATCATTCCTACCAACATGAGAGATAACGCAAAGACCATTCTTGTCCGTGTAATTACCCCACTCTGATTTACGACGGACGAAGAGAGTATCCAAATAATCGCGTAGAATATGAGCACCGTGAAGACAGAGCCAGCGACGAGGAAAATCGAAAAG
>NZ_JBAWAC010000307.1:0-2485 GCF_049589095.1 Haladaptatus sp.
GCCGCGAACGCGGCCGTTCCGACGAGGATTCCGGACAATCCCAACCCGGGAGCGGACGTGAGAAATTCGCTCGTCCCGTCGATGGCCGTGTCGAGCAGCGAGTGATGGCGTTTGAAGGTGTAAAGACCGTCGTACGTCCCGAAGAAGACGTTGTCGTACGTGACGAGCATGTGCATGCTCCTCCTCGCCGCGGAAAACGACCACTTCAGGGAGCCATCTTCGGCGGAGAGGACGTAGAGCGTTCGTCCAATCATCGAGTATACCTTCCCGTCGCTGACCTCGGAAACGGTGGAGTAGTAGTCGGCCTGCGTCTCCGTCTCGAACGTCCACGCCTTGGTCCCGTCCGTGTTTACCGCGGTGAACGTTCCATCTCTACTGACGCTCACAACCAGTCCATCGGCGACGACGGGTTCGGTAGTGGTGGATTGGACATCGTCGTACTGCCACTCCACCGACCCGTTCTCCGGATCGATGGCTCGTAGCGTCTCACCCCACAGGAAGACCCGTCCGTCCTCGACAGTCGCGGTACCGCCGCCCTGCACCGACCACAGTTCGTCGCCGTTCTTGCGGTCGAAAGCGACGAACGAATCACCCCTACGACAGAATATCCCCTCTTCGGTGACGGAGGACAAACTGATGTTCGAACTCTGTAGTTTCCATTGTTCGGACCCGTCCTCGGCCGAAAGCGCGTAGAGGCCGCTTTTCACGTGGAAATACAGCGTGCCGTCGAAGAGGAAAATCTGGGAGGCGTAATCCCCCGCCACTTCGTAGGTCCACGCCTGCTTCCCGGACTCCGCGTCGAGCGCGACGAATCGCGCGTCCTGCTCCGCGAACAGATACACGTGACTGTCATCGACCTTCACCATGGAGGACGCGGCGGACACCGAACTGCGCCACTGCTCGTCCCCCGTCTGTAGGTCGAGCGCCACGAACCGCCGGGATGACCCCTCGCCCTGTTCGACCTGCACCGAAAGATAGACCGTCCCATCCTCGACGACAGGGAGCGTCACCGGACGATAATCATCGTTGGACCACTCCACGGAACCGTCGTCCGGGTTCAACGCCTGAAGCGAATAGCGTGATTGTCCGCGATTCTCGCCCGCGTAGGCGCTGAGAACGACGAGTAATCCGTCTTTCACGATGATGGGATAGACGAATCGAACCGTCTCTTCGTCGTCGGAAGACGAATCGCTCGGACTCTCCGGAAACGTCCAGTCGGGTTTCGGCGCGTCCTTCGAGGACGTGGTGGTGCCTATCGTGGTCGTCGTCGATTGTGCACTGCCGAGACCGACGGTCGTCCCGAGCGTTCCGGCAGTCGCCAAAAATCCGCGTCTGGAGAGGGAGGAGGGCGAGGGATTCATACACGAACCCAGTTGATGGAGTTATTTATAGTTGGAGATTTGGAACGAGTAGGATTAATTTTTGTTGCCGGAACCGAGCCAACGGCTCGTGTCCCCGAGTCCCCGTATCGTCTCGAAAAATCCCGAGCGTTCGTGTTCGCCCGGGCGGAGGCGGGCACGAATGCGTGAGGAGAGGAGTTCGACGGTCACGACGATGACGACGACCGTGACGAGTCCCGCCGCCGCACGGGCGTACGAGGCGGAGCTTACGGTCTGCAGACGGAGGTTGATGTACATCCCCAACCCACCGGCACCGACGACACCGAGGCTGACGGCGATTCGGGTGTTGATTTCGAGGACGTAGAGCGTCCACGCGATGAACGAGTTCGACACCTGACTGAGCATGCCGAAGATGACGACCTGCGGGCGCTTCGCGCCGGTCGATCGAATCGCTTCTATCGGCCCGTTATCGATCTCTTCGAGTTCGTCGGTGAACAGCCGTCCGAGGTTGCCGATGGTATCGGTTGCGATGGCGAGCACTGCGCCGTACGGGTTGATGCCCGTCAGCGGGATGTAGATGAGCACCCAAACCAACGCCGGAACCGCGCGGATGGTACTCATCGCCCCGCGGAAGATGAAGTTGAACGGGAACGGGGTCACGCGTTCGGAGCCGAGGATACCGAAGATGAGCGCGAGCGGAAACCCGATCACGGTACCACAGAAGCCGACGAGGATCGTCACGAACGCCGCCGAAACCAGTACGGAGCCGCTCGAAACGGACGCGTCGGTGATGGTGCTGACGAAATACTGTGGATGTGTGAAACTGACCCAGATCGCACGAAGGCCGCCGATATCGTGCTGGTGAGTATAGCTCGTGAAATCGACGAAGTTGGGCTTGAGGAACGCACCGATAAAGTTGATCCACGTTCCGAACTGGCGGACGAGGTCCGCCAGCAGGAAGCCGAGATAGGTCATCCCCAGTCCGGTTATCAGAAGGACCGTGAGGATTCCCAAGCCACCGGATATTCGCCGGATGCGCTGTTCGTGTTCGATTCGCTGTTTGATTTCGGTGATGTCCGTAGCCATGTTATGCGATGTTGTTGATGGCCGAATCCTCCGGTGATTCGCCGTAATAGATCCGGTCG
>NZ_JBAWAC010000308.1:0-4356 GCF_049589095.1 Haladaptatus sp.
GATTCGCCCGGAGGAGTTCGTGCTCGCAAACGGGAGGGGTCCCATCGAGGGTGAAATCGTCGAGCGCTACTTCCAAGGCGACCAGACCAACTACATCGTCAACCCCGACTCCGACTCGCTTTCGGACGTTCGCGTCGTGATGCAAGGTCGCGAGTCGCCAGTTTCCCGCGGTGAGCGTGCGACATTCGACGTTCGCGACGGTGCCCCAGTCGTGTTCGAGGCGTAGTCACCGTCGTTTCGCGTTCACGATATCGTGTTGCCTTCGATAGTGGTGAACTTCATCTGGACGGCGACGTTGCTGCCCACTTTCTCTCCGATCCGCCGTTCCAGCTTCTTTGTCAGTTTCGGATAATCCTTGTCCGAGGTTCGAATTACCGTGACAGAGACGACGTTCGACGTCGGAAGTCCAACCCCGGCGTTGTACTCGGTAGAGATGTCCGCGACTTTCAACCCACCACACTCGTCCGAGATGGTGTGATGCACTTCACGGAGACGTTTCGACCGCAGCGCGTCCGGTCTTATCGTTCGGCCGTTCGCCGGACCGCCGCGAGGGCCTCCCGTGAGACGACCGACCAACGCGGCTCACTGAACTGGCGGGAGAGGGTGTAGGCGCAGGCGACGAGCACGAGCGCGAAGGCCGCGTCCGTCAGCCAGTGGACGCCGAGATAGAGCGTCGAGATGACGATTGCCGCCGCGAGGAACGCGATGGTGTAGGCGTACGTGGTATCCGCCTTCCGGGCGTAGAGCGCGGCGAGTACCGACAAACCGGTGTGGAGGCTGGGGAAGGACTTCACCAGCGTGTCGGTGGAGAAGATACCGTACTGGATCGCTGGACTGAGTTGGTACATCAGC
The DNA here is from genome assembly GCF_049589095.1 of Haladaptatus sp. Classification (NCBI taxonomy): domain Archaea; kingdom Methanobacteriati; phylum Methanobacteriota; class Halobacteria; order Halobacteriales; family Haladaptataceae; genus Haladaptatus; species Haladaptatus sp. The sequence goes on from NZ_JBAWAC010000308.1 coordinate 853, forward strand.
GGTTGGACGGAGGTCAGATACAGCGACGACACCTTCACCGGGAAGAAGACGAAGAACGGAACGGCGAGGACGACGAGGATGACGTACGCCAGCGCGTAGCGGTGTGCCTCTTCCTCGTCGTGTGCCTTCAGTTTGAAGTACGTGAACAGCACGGCGAACGGGAGGCCGACGAGATACACGCCGGTAAACGCCAGCGTGAGGGGCTTGGACGCGACCGTCTGGAACGTCGCGACGGACGCCCCTTCGATGGCATAAACGAATCCCGTGAACGTCCGCCCGGCGTGGAAGTGCAACGCGACCGAGTTCACAACTTGGGTAACGATCCACGCGACACCGAGGTATTTCCAGTCCGTTTTGAGGAAATCGACGAAGAGGGTTCTGATCCGCTCGTCGGGCAAGAACAACTGTTTACCCACGAGCATGACTAATACACTCGGGACAGAGACGAGAAGCGTAAACTGAGTCCCCAGTGGGAGAGAATGAAATTGGAGGGGGGGAAGCATGGCTACACCCTACTCTAGCGACAGATTATAAAGAAGTTATGTATCGTTTCGCCTCGGTCGATGTGAGTCCGATGACGACGCTCGCTCGTTTGCTCGCCGGACGATGCCGCGCAGCGTTGCGATTTCCCGGCCAGTCGGATGTGCTCGACCGAACAGCCTGCGGATCATTCGCATGTTTTTGTCGTGCTTTTCGGCGGGTTGGTCAACGGTGTCGAGCAGGTCGGCAAAGGCCCCATAGAAGCCCTCTATTTCGCCCTCGTCGGCGCGCTCGCGTTCCACGTCCGGTAACTGGTATTCGTCCACGGTCAGCGTCCTGAGTTCGTAGAGGGTGACGGTCGCGGCTTGCCCGAGGTTCAACGCGGGATACGCCGCGCTGGCAGGAATCGAGCACACCTCGTCGATGCGTGCGAGTTCCTCGTTCGTCAACCCGTTCGCTTCCCGTCCGAAGATGAGGACGGTGTCCGTCTCCACCGTTTCGAGGTTCTCGGCGAGTTCCCGCGGTGTCGTGAACGGAAATCGAACGTGGTGGCTCGCGTCCTCGTTCGTCGTCGCCGTCAGTCCGACGGTGTGGTAGTTTTCGACCAGTTCGTCGAACGTGACGTCGTCGTAGTTCGGAAGGACGTCCTCGCGGGCCTGTCCGGCAAAGCCGTAGGCCTCGCTGTCACGTCCGAACTCCGGCGGGTTCACGAGTTTCAGGTCGTCCAAGCCGAAGTTTTTCATCGCGCGTGCGATGGTTCCGATGTTTCCGGGCGTCTTCGGTTCGACGATAGCGACTGCAGGTTTCATGTACGATACTCCCCTCTCGCGTCGAATCGCCACCCGCGAAGACCGACGTTCACGGTACTCATTACGCCCCCGTAGCAACCGGACCGACAAAAAGAGCGTGTTGTCGAGGAGCGGAGGACCCTGATTCGTGAATCGATGTCGAAGACGAACGGGATGGACGACTGATTTCCCCCTGTTCCTATCCGAATTTTTATTATCGTACAATCAAATTACACATCCAACAATGCCGTCTTCAGGGATTTCGTTCCGGTGGGGTAGTGGATCACCGGAGTTCCACGACGTACTCGCCGATTTCAAGCAACGAGGCTGTAACATTCTCGTCACGGGGCGGGTCTCTGAAACGACGACGAACCGGACGACGATGCAACTTCTCGGGGCGTCAACCGAGGAACGAAAGCGGGTTCTCGTTCTGACCGATACGACGGCACGGTACGCGAACTCGAAACTCCCCGGCGGGACGAACGCGGACGACCCGGACGTGTGGGTCATCGACTGGGGTGACGACGAGCGGTCGGTATCGGGATCGATGGCCGTACCAGAGACGCCGCGACTGACGACATCCCCCGAGGACTCGATTCGCGAACTACGGAGCGACATCGTCACCGCCGTCAGTTTCTTCGACGAGTGGGCGGACGGGTTGACGCCGTCGGAACTCCGACTCTCGTTCGACTCGCTCATCAAACCGCTCGAACGGTGTGATCAGGAAGCGGTCGAACGGTTCCTCCGGACCATCATGGCCCTCATCCGTGGCGTTTCCGGAATGGCCCATTATCATCTTCCGGTTCCGACGTCCAACCCGGTCGTTCAGGAGTTGACGCCGTTGTTCGATGCGCGCGTCGAACTCCGCCAGTCGAACGGCCTCGTTCCGGAACAGCGCTGGCACATTCCGGAGTACAAACAAACGACCAACTGGGTTCAACTATGAGTCACGACGAACGAACGAACCCGAACGCACCGGTGTTCGAATCGAACCCGGATACGTCGGGGATTCGGATCTGGGACCCCATCGACAAGGGCAGTTTCGTGTTTCATACGCCCGTTCCCGTCTCCCTCGAACGGGCCGATACCGACACGTTTCCCGTCCCGATCGACTCGGCGGTCAGGTTGCGGACGAATCGTCTCGACGTCCCGGAACGGGTCGATTTCAACGTCTGGGATTCGGACGGATCAGTTTCCGACCTCGTAAACCCGTGTGACGGTGACTGGCACTCCGAACAGGTGGCCTACCTCGAAATACCGACGTCCCCGATGAAACTATACGTCCACGTCGACTGTCCACTCTCCATTCGGGAACGGCACGGGAGCGTTCACATCGATCTGGGCGAAGAACGAACGATCTTCATCGGCAGTCGATCACACAGCGAATTGCCCGTCGGGACGATCACCGTCACCGACGACATCGAGGACCTGATGCGTGCGGTCTCGCTGCTCGGGTCCTCGCTGAAAACCCTCGATCCCGAACGCTCGTTTCCCACGCTTCGTGGCCACCCGCCGCTCCTCGAACGCGGTGACGAGTTTTCGGTCCCCTCGAACATCGTTCGTCCCGAAACGGAGGTACGACTGGTACTGCCACCGGAGCGACGGTACGTCTACGCCGCGACGTCACTCGCGTACTATCTGGGCGCGAACGTGGTTCCCGGCGATGCCCCACGGCTCGAAACCCCAACTCGTCGGTATCCGCTGGATGGAACGGGAGGGTTCGACGGGTTCGAAGCGGAAGTGTCCCGCGTCTTTCAACACCTCTTCTTCCTCGACTGTATCATCCGGAACGAAGGCTCGTACGACATCCCCGTGCAGGAACGCGAAGCGGTCGAACCGCTCCTGGACTTCGACTGTTCCAGCCTCTACGAACGGTCGTTGGCGGAACAGGTGGACACGTACCTCGACGTTCCGTTCGACGTTACCGAACCCCACCTTCCCAAATGGTGCCTGACGACCGACCTGGTGCCATCGGAAGCGAACGTCGGGGCGCTCCCGTTCATCGCGGACGAACTCTCGTTAGTTCGGTGCCCCACACCCACCACCACTCACGTGCAACCGGCGGCGGAGGCCCCTGAAATAGCTGATGTCTGTCGAAGCATCCAGACCCCTTCCGAATCGGGGGGGAGTACGCCCGCCGTCAGTCCTCAACCGACGACGTCGAAGGAACACGTTTGGATCGGTGACGGCGTTCCCGTCGGCGGCAACAAGGCGACGGTTGACTCCTACCGTCGCC
>NZ_JBAWAC010000309.1:0-2437 GCF_049589095.1 Haladaptatus sp.
ATCTGTTACTAATGGCAGACGACGGATCGAATTCGGTTCCCCCTACGGGATTTGCTCTGTCCGAACTACACCACCAATTTAAACTATTCGACCCAATTCGCAAATTTTACCTGAGTTATCTATTCCACCAATCTTACCTATTATTCCCGATACCGTGGTGATCCCTGCTCGAATCATGCGCACGGAATCCGCCACGGAAGTCCGTAGCGGTAGGATACGACTCGAAACGAGGTCGATCTTTATCTCGAACTAGAGTGGTTCGTCTTGGTAACTAGCTGGGTCCTGCTGGTCGTCGACGGTCTGGGTAAAGAGGCTTTCAGCTATTTCTTCGTCGACCTCGTTAGCAGGTGCGTGTGCCGACACGCCGAGTGTAAGGAGCTCTTCGACCGCTTGCTCCCGATTCAGGAAATCACCTTGGTCGACGAGTCGATCGATATCGGAGTCGATACGGTCGGGGAGGGATACTTCGAATGTGGCCATACACCCACTCATAATCGAGGGCAAATGAATTCTCTGGTCTCCTCCCCAATGCTAGCCGAATGTTCACAGGCCACCCTCGATCTCCGTATCCGAGGTGAATCGTTCCGGGTCAACGACTCGGGTTCTACACACGACGTTCGCTCTTTACCTCCGGTCGGCGTCATCCCGTACACGGTAGAGTCGTTTCAGACGAACTAGAACGATGCTCGCGTGCAAAGAAGCGAACATTTAGCATACCCCGCTTACATACGTAGGTGTATGACCGATGGGGCTCCCGTATCATGTGCGCAGTCTGGGGAGTTTCACCGGCCACTGCGTACGGGTACGACGGTGGTCGAACCGGGTACCCCATCGTCCTCGATACCACCGTTCGGGCTTCGATTCCCACTCCAATCACGAACGGTGACCGTGTTGGAGGCAGTCTACCGAGTCATTTAGCTAAATCAATGAGACACGTTACAACGATCGATAGCCGACGATGGCTGGCGGTGGGGACGATCATCGCAGCAGTCGCAACTGGTGGGAGTCTCTGGCTGAGTTTCGGCCTCGGACTCGTTCCCTGTGAACTGTGCTGGTACCAACGGATCCTGATGTATCCGCTCGTGGTCATACTCGGTGTCGCGACGATCGAGGGGCGACCGCTCGTCTACCGGACCGCGTTCCCGCTCGCGATCGGCGGCGTTTTGATCGCAGCGTACCACTCGTGGATACAGTACACGGGGGCTCCGACGGCCTGTTCCGTCGGCGAGATCAGTTGCGGCATCGTGCAGTATCGAATCGGTGGGATAACGATCCCGAACCTCTCGTTGACTGCGTTCGTCTTGATCACCGCGGTACTGTTCGTGATCGCGCGATGGTCGAACTGACTGATAGCCGGGTTGTGTAACCGAATGAAAGTAGACGGGGACAGGTTCGGTACCGATTCGGAGTTATGGTCGCCTCGGTACGAATTTGCGTTCTTCTCCTCAATCCTGTTCGCCCCAACTCGACGTCTCGTTGACGCGCGTCGCCACTGGCTTCGACCCCGGATCGAGCGTCGTCGCGACGCGGTTCCGGATTCGGGAGACTTCCGCTCCGATCACGCGGTGCCCGAGTATCGAGAACCCGAGGAAGATCGTGACGAATCCGACGATCGTCCGTGCCGAGATCGCTTCGCCCAGGAGTGCCCATCCGCCGAGCGTGGCCACGATGGGGACGAGGTAGAAGATCAAGTTCCCCCGAATCGCCCCGACCTCGTCCAGCAGGCCGAAGTACGCGATGAACGCGAGCGCACCCGAGAAGACGCCGACGTAACCGAGCGCAGCGAACGCGGTCGGCGTCCACGCAATCGCGGCCGGTTGTTCACCGGCGGCGAAACTCAACGTATGGCAGAGGAGCGCAGCGACCGGGAGTGCCCATGCGGTGCGAACGGTACTGCCGAGGGAGGAACCCGCCCGCCGAATCAGAACGCTTCCGAGCGCACCGCAGATCGCGGCACCGAGGAGGATTCCCTTCCCGAGGACAGCACCGTCCAGCACGTGAGCGGGGTCGATGTCGACCACGAGCGCGACGCCGACGAATCCGAGCGCCAACCCACCGGCACCGACGCGAGTGAGGTCCTCGTCAGATAGCAGCACGGCCGCGAGGGCGGGAGTCAGAATCGGGTTGAGACTGTAGATGATCGACCCGACCCCGCTCGACGTGTACTGCTGTCCCAGAAAGATGAACGCATTCGTCAAGCCGACCGTGAACACGCCAGCGGCGAGGATACCGGCGAAGTCCGAGCGTGTACGGGGAAGCCACTCCTCCCGTGAAAACGCGAACAACACGTAGGTCAGCAACAGCGCCGTGCCGATGGCGAACCGAAACGCGACGAACAACAACGGCGGGAAGTAGTTCAACCCGGCTTTCGCCGCGACGAAGGTTCCGCCGAAGAAGGCGCTCGCGGCGAGGAAGAAACCGAGGAGATGGTAGCGAC
>NZ_JBAWAC010000310.1:0-1885 GCF_049589095.1 Haladaptatus sp.
GACGGTTTCGGCGGCGTACGGCAGGCCAAGCGTTTCGCCGTTGAACTGCACCGCCTCCGCTGCCGCGCTGGTGTACGTGGATTCGAGGTCCACCGAGAGGTTGTCGCTTTGGTCAGAGAGAAACCCGGCGGGTTGGTACTCGCCGATCCAGTCGTGTGCCCACTGAAACAGATGCGGGCCTTTTCCGGCGGGGAGTTTGTTCTCGATGGTCTTCTGTAGGTCCGAAATCTCGGAGAGTTTTATCGCGTAATCGGATAGCCCCTCGAACTTCTTCACGTTCGATTCGAGGCTCTTCTTCGGTCCCTTCGGACGCGAATGCCAGAGTTGTCCGGTGCCGCCGGAGGTGTCGTCGTTGCCGTTGCCGCCGTTTCCGTCGCCACCACCGCCGTCGTTGCCGTTGTCGCCGCTGCCGTCCTTCTCGTCGCTGTTCACGCTGATGCATCCCGCGAGGGTGATACCAGCCACTACGCCGCCTGTCTGTAGGATTTTCCGCCGTGGGTACGACATGGTCGTATCCGTTATGAAATATAACTTCACGTATTTAACCGTTAGGGATTTTCGTGTCGTTTTCTCATCGACATATTTGAGAAAGGGGATGAACCGGTCGAACACTGCCTCCAAAAAGAAGTATGAAATATCCCATCACAGATTTGGCTCGATGGGAAAGAACTTTACCGTGGTACGACACCACACGAGTAATGGCAAGCCTTCGACTGGAGACGCTCAGAAAGGAGTTCGACCGCGGACAGATCGTCGCCGTGGACGGTCTCGACCTCGATATCGAGGACGGCGAGTTCGTCACGCTCGTCGGTCCATCCGGGTGTGGGAAGACCACGACGCTCCGCATGATAGCCGGGTTGGAAAGCGCCACCGACGGCCACATCTACATCGGTGATGAGGACGTGACGGACGTTCACGCCAAGAACCGCGACGTGGCGATGGTGTTCCAGAACTACGCGCTCTACCCCCACAAGACCGTCGAGCAGAACATGGGATTCGGGCTCCGGATGAGTACCGACCTCTCGAAGGACGAGCGCCACGAGAAGGTGTACGAAGCCGCCGAGATGATGGGCATCGAGGACCTGCTCGGGGACAAACCCGACGAGTTATCCGGCGGGCAGAAACAGCGCGTCGCGCTCGGCCGCGCCATCGTCCGCGAACCCGACATCTTCCTCTTCGACGAGCCATTGTCGAATTTGGACGCGAAACTCAGGACCACGATGCGAACCGAAATCCAGCGCATCCAGCAGGAACTCGGGATCACGTCGGTGTACGTCACCCACGACCAGGAGGAGGCGATGACGATGGGCGACCGCATCGTCATCCTTCGTGACGGCGAACTCCAGCAGATGGGCGCGCCGACGAACGTGTACGAACAACCCGTAAACAGCTTCGTCGGCGGTTTCATCGGGTCGCCGAGCATGAACTTTATCGACGTTCGCGCGCGGCGCGAAGGCGACGCCGTCGTCCTCGAAGACGACCACGGTGCGTTTTCGTGCCGTCTCGCACCATCCTTCGCCGACCGAATCGAGAACACGGATTCGGCGTTCACCATCGGTATCCGACCCGAAGACATCTTCCCCGCGGCGGAGTCCGACCGGAACGCCCTCTCGGCCACCGTCGAAGTGGTCGAACCCATCGGCAGCGACAACTACCTCTATCTCGACCTCGCTCCCGACTTCATCGCACGCGTCGATTCCGACGTCGAACCCGCACCCGGCGAGACGATTCGAATCACGTTCGACGAGGACGACCTGCACGTCTTCGACGGCGAGACCGGAGACGTCGTCGGTGAGAGCGAAACGGTGGCGGGAAAAGCATCGGTCTGAGAGTAGTGAACTACCCCCACCTACCGCGCTCGGGCTTACCCAGCCCTCGCTTTGTG
>NZ_JBAWAC010000311.1:0-3743 GCF_049589095.1 Haladaptatus sp.
ATTTCGTGGGATGAAACGACGTTCGTTCCCGCTGTCGCTTAGTCCAAATTCTCGCGCTGATAGTCGCCGTCGTAGGTTTCGTCGTGGTCCGCCTCGGCGAGAACGAATTGTGCGATACGTGCACCGCGTTCGAGTTCGATGTCGTGGTGGACCTGCAGCAACCCTTCTCCCTTCCCCTTGTAGCCCGCGTCCCACACCGCCGTGTTGAGCATACACGAGTTACGCATGAGCGACGACCGCGGGTAGATGAAGCCGACGTGCCCCTCCGGGATTTCGACCGTTTCGGCGTACTGGACGATGTAGCCACCTTCCGGGAGGTAGTAGTTCTCCGGCGACTTTTCCGTCATCTGCTCGGATTCGATCCGGTGACGGTCGCCGATTTCCTTGTTGTTTCGCCCGATACGCCCGGAATCCCGCTGTTCGTACACCTTTTCCAGCGTCAGATCGACGCCGTTCGGTTGTATCTGCTGTCTCCGAATCTCCTCGATGTGTTCTGCGACGAACGTTCCGCTCTGGAACATAGGCGGACGGCGTGTCCGAGAAAGTAAAGCCGTTACCGTTCTCGCGTAGTGTGCGTGTCTCACACACGCACCATTCACGCATCATTCACACGTCGCTCAGTGGTGGTACCCGTGTCGTTCAGGAGCGGTACCCGTATCATTCGGCCGAGTCGACGACCGCCCCGTCCGCCATATCGAGTTCCTCCGCCTCCACGACGCCGATGCGGGCGTTCGCTCCGAGTTTGACGTGGTCGCCGACGACTCGCTCCACGTCCACGTAGTCAAGCGCGATATCGCTTCCCTCGATGGACTTCGCTCGAAGGAAACCGTCGGGCCGACGCCGACCGACGACGATGGAATCCCCGACGAGGGACGAAACGACCGACTCGCCGACGAGGTTGAACCGGACGTCGTCCGCTTCGACGTGGCCCGCCTGGATCGCACCGTGGACCCACACCGTTTCGGCCTCCAACGTCGCCACTTTGGCCATACCCGAAGTTTCGAACTGATCGGCCGTGACCGTCTCCAGTTTCACCGACCCCGAACAATCGAGCGTGTCCGCCTGCGTGGTTCCCCGTACCGATAGCGACCCGGACACGGAGACGCTGTCCGCTGTCACGTCTTCAGCGACTTTTGTCGATCCGGAGACCGTGATGGAATCCACGTCGAGATTACCCCGTATCGTCGCCGCACCCGCGACCTTCGCCCGTTTCGCGTGCGTATCGCCCTTTACCGTAAGGGAGCCCAGAACGCGAACGTGTTGGGCGTCGATGTCGTCGTAGGTGGCGGAACCGAGTACTTTGACCCGGTCGTCCTTCGTGATGGATGGGTTCATCACCGGGGCTTTGTCGACAGGAGTCATAAATCTATGCACTGATTGTGCGTTTGATGTGCGTTCAATGTGATTTTGATGTGCGTTTCGAGGAAACAGTTATGATACCGGGGACGGTAGCGACTGGTATGAGTCGGAACATCCGGATCACCATCGACGACGACGAAGTGTTCGAACGGCTGAAACACCGAAAGCGCGAGTTGGACCTGTCGTGGGAGGAGACGCTCCGACGAGGGTTGGAACGGGGACCCTACGACGACGAGAGGCGAGGGGCCGGTCGGGGAGGAGGGCATGAAAGAGGGCGAACGCACTCACGGCAGATGCACGACCAGCGGCATCAACGGCATCGCGAGCGCGAACGACACGGGAGGGGTCATCCCAGCCCGTTCGACCCCGACTTCGGCGAACAGCTTCGCCGCGGCATCGAGGAATCGGTACAGGAATCCATGCATTCCGTCGAGGAATCGGTGAACGCCGTCCGTGAAGGGTTGGGAACCGAGATCGACCGGTTGGAGGACGCGGAAGACGCCGTCCTCGCGTTTCCGTTCCTCTCCGACGAGCGTGCACAGGTCCCCCTCCGTGTAAACCTCCGGACGAGCGCCGACGGGCTTTCCGTCGAGGTCGTCGCGGTTCGCCGCGGGAAGAACACGGCGGAGACGAACCGGTTCGCCGACGACCATCGAGCGGAGATAAATCGGTGGCTCGCGGACGGGCGGACGGTTCGACTCGAACTACAGAACGGAACCGAAGCTTACGATGTCGTTCCGTCTCTCTCGTGGGGACGGGCCGACGACGATACGCCGATCGTTACCGAGGTCGAAATCGCGGAGGTTCGTTTCGACTAATTTTCGTCGTCTCACCCTTTTGACCGCCCTCATTTTCGCAATGATTGCCTGACGAGAGCCTGATTTACCACGAACGATGAAAACGTAAACACGCGGGATTTATACCTTCGGAGGGTCGATATTCGTCTGATATGGGACAAACACTGACGGAAAAGATTCTCGGCGAGCACCTCGTCGAGGGCGAACTCGAAACCGGTGAGGAAATCGGGATCGAGATTGACCAGGTTCTCACACAGGACACCACGGGGACGCTCGTCTGGCTCCAGTTCGAGGCTCTCGACATGGACGAAGTCCAGACCGAGATCGCGGCCCAGTACTGTGACCACCAGACCTACCAGTTCGACTTCAAGAACACGGACGACCACCGATTCCTCCGCTCCGCGGCAGGCACGTTCGGTGCACACTACTCCCGTCCGGGTAACGGTATCTGTCACAACGTCCACAAGGAGAACTTCGCCGCACCCGGCAAGACGATGCTCGGGTCGGACTCCCACACCCCGACACCCGGCGGATTGGGTGAACTCGCGATCGGTTCGGGCGGTCTCGACGTCGTAGTCGCCATGGGTGGCGGCCCGTACTACATCGAGATGCCGGAGATCGTCAGCGTTCGCCTCGAAGGCGAACTCCCCGAATGGTCCACCGCGAAGGACGTCATCCTCGAGATGCTCCGTCGCCTCTCCGTGAAAGGTGGCGTCGGCAAAATCTTCGAGTACACCGGCCCCGGTGTCGAGACGCTTTCCGTTCCGGAACGGACGACCATCACCAACATGGGCACGGAACTCGGCGCAACGACCTCCATCTTCCCGACGGACGAGAAGACCGAGGAGTGGCTCAGCGCCCTCGGCCGCGAGGACGAACACGTCGATCTCCAGGCCGACGACGACGCGGAGTACGACGACGAGATCGTCATCGACCTCTCCGAGATCGAACCGCTCATCGCACAGCCGTCGATGCCCGACAACGTCGTCCCTGTCCGTGAAGTCGCTGGACAGTCGGTCGACCAGGTCATGATCGGCTCCTGTACGAACGGTGGCTACGAGGACATCCTCCCCGGCGCGAAGATGCTCGAAGGCCGCACGGTCAACCGGAAGACGGACCTCATCGTCGCCCCGGCATCCAAACAGGCATCCGAGATGCTCGCCCGCGAGGGCTGGGTCGCCGAACTGATGGCGGCAGGCGTCAACTTCTCCGAGGCGACCTGTGGTGCGTGTATCGGTATCGGTCACGTTCCGGCGTCCGACTCCGTTTCCCTGCGTACTTTCAACCGCAACTTCGAGGGTCGCTCCGGTATCGAGGACGACTCAGTCTACCTCTGTTCGCCCGAAGTCGCCACGGCGGCGGCCATCAAAGGCGAAATCATCGACCCGCGCGACCTCGCCGACGAACTCGGCGACCTCGACGCGCCCGGATTCGAACTCGGCGACAAGTACGGTGGCGAGGACCCCGACCTCATCGCCCCCGACCAGGCCGTCGACGACGAACTCATCAAAGGCCCGAACATCGGCGACGTCCCGCTGAAGGACGAACTCGAATCCACGCTCGAAGGCCCGGCCCTGCTCAAGATGC
>NZ_JBAWAC010000312.1:0-5328 GCF_049589095.1 Haladaptatus sp.
CCGGTGGCCTGAACTCCTTGCAGTACTGGACGGACGTCCGGAGTCCACTTCGGGTTGCGATACAGTACATCGTCATCTGGCTCGTGCGTATCAACCCGAGCCTACGACTGAAAAACTGGCTCCTACGCGGAATCGGCGTCACGATCGGTCGTGGCGTGTCGTGGGGATTGGAGTCGACCCCCGACGTGTTCTGGCCGGACCTCATCACCGTCGAGGATCACGCCATCATCGGCTACGACGCGACCATCCTCTGTCACGAGTTTTTGCAGGACGAGTATCGAACCGGCGAAGTCGTCATCGGCGAGCGCGCCATGATCGGCGCGAACGCGACCATCCTCCCCGGCGTCGAAATAGGCGACAACGCACGGGTCGCCGCCAACTCGCTCGTGACGCGCGACGTCCCCCCGGGGACCACCGTCGCTGGCGTCCCTGCGACCGAGATGTCGAGCGACGACGCCGACTGACGCGGTACTTACAACTCGACGATTTCGACGTTCTCCGCCGCTTCCTTCGCCAGTTCGTACAACCCGTCAGGCTCCGCGTTGTCCACGATTTCGTGGGTCGCGTTGGTTTCGGGGTAATCGGGCGCGAGACGGTTACAGCCCGCCGGAATCGTGGATTCGGAGAAGGTGTCGATGCGGCGGGCGCGGGCGACGATATCGCTCTTGTCCATCGTCAGGAGCGGACGGTGGACGGGCATGCTGGTCGAGGTGCTCACGACGCCCAGGTTCCGGGCCGTCTGGCTGGACTTCTGCCCGATGGCTTCGCCGGTGACGATGCCGTGGGCGGACTCCTCGCGGGCGATGTGCTCGGCCACGCGGTACATGAATCGCCGGAAGACGAGCATGCGGGCGGGACCGACCTCCTCGCCGAGGAGGTTCATGGCTTCGCCTGCGGGAACCTTCCGGACGCGCATGTCCTGGTTGGGGGCGTATCTGGCGAGCTTTCGGACGGTTTCGATGGCCCGCGCTTGGTGGTCGATGCCGCCGTAGTCCCCCAAATCGAGGTAGATGGGGACGATGGGACTGCCTCGTTTCATCACTTCCCACGTCGCCACGGGGGAGTCGATGCCGCCGCTGACGAGCGAGACGAGTTTCGTCTGGGTGCCGAGCGGGAGGCCGCCGGGGCCGTCGCGCTTTTCGAGGAAGACGAAGGCGTCCGAGTCGCGCACTTCGACGAAGAACGTGATGTCGGGATCATCCAGGTCGACTTCCGGGTCTTCCACGGCGTTCCAGACCGCCGTACCGCCCTCTCGTTCGAGTTCCGTGCTGGTGAACGGGTGGTCCTTGGTGGCCCGTCGGGCGCGGACAGCGAAGGTGCCGCCGTCGTACTGCTCGCGTGCCGCGTCGGCCAGCGTCTCCTCGATGACCTCCTGTTCCGGCGAGACGACCACGGCGGGGCTGGCGGACTGCACGCCAAAGGTGTCCGCTGCGGCGGTCGTTGCCTCCTCGACGTTAGCTTCGGTCGTGTGGACCAGTAGGCGCGACCAGCGTCGCTCGACTTCGGCGTCGATATCCCTCGCTTCGAGTATCGCGGCGATGTTGTCCCGAAGCCGCTTTTCCATCTCGGTCTGCACTTTCCCACTCTTCACGCCCACGTCACCGTGTCGGACGAGGACGGTGTCGGCTCCGGACGGATGCATAGCCGGGCATAACAGTGGACCGGATAAACGACTGTCGAAGGCGTATGGGGCGTCGATGTCGCCGGACACGGCCGCTGTTCCCCTTTTCACACCCGTTCGCTGGCGTCGAGATACGAATCGAGTAACGGCGGGAAATCCCTGCCACGAAGGTATCGCAGGCCGAAATCCTCGGCCCAGTTGACGATGCCGGTGTCCTCGGTGACGACGCCCGCGTCGAGCTCCCGGGCGAGGATGAGCAGGTCGAAGTCCTCGCGGGAGTCCAAGACGCCACGGCGAAGGGTCGAACGGTACTGACTGCGGAGGTCGGAGATGAGTGACCCGACGTCGGAGTGGCCGTCCTCGGATGCCTCGCGGACGGCGTTTTCGGAGACGCGGAGCCCTTTGTCCACGCGTCCGCTCATCTCGTCGATGAACCGGTAGACGAGTTCGGCGGGGATCATCACCTCGAAGCGGGCGGGGTTCTTCTTGATGACCCACGTTTCGAGCTTCGAGACGGTCGTTTCGGACACGTCACGCTCTTCGAGGATGCTGGTGAGTTCGTCGTGGACGGACGGGGGCATGTAACAGGAGATGTTGAGCGCGAGTTTCGCGGTGGCGATGGAGTCGAGGAGGCGGTCGAGTGCGTCTTCCAACCCCTCGTCTTCGTTGCGGATTTCCTCCGAGAGGAAGAGTGACGTATCGAGGACGAACCGCTGTTTCAGCGGATGTTCCGGCATGAATGGCGATACGCGTGAGAGGGCAAAAACACTTCCATGTCATTTGTTCACGTATGTCATGGCAGAACTTCTGAACAAGGTTCATAACGATCGATGACCAAGGTACAAATGTCGCTGGGACCACGGGAACACACCGGATGGCCCACGTCGATAAGACGTAGACGCGGAGCAAACACCAAGTCGTCGGTCAAACGACAACGAGGTCAACGCTCCGACGGAAAACCGAAGCGATGCAAAAATCGTCCGGAAGGACGGTCGTGAAGACCAAGTAACGGACGGCGTGAAAACGGCGTTCGTGAAACTGACGAGAGTCAGCCACGGTCGAAAGCGTCGTGGAAAACGTTTCCCATCCGGGTTCTAATCGTGGTTTCTGCGCATTTCTCGTACTTATAACCTACCGCGCCAGCGCGGCATTTCCAAACGGTTTATACCGGAGGGAGCGCAATTCCGCGATATGGCGAAAGAGCAAAAGGAAGTCCGCGAACTCAAGGAAGGCAACTACCTGATGATGGACGATGCAGCGTGTGTCATCAAGTCCTACAGCACCGCAAAACCCGGTAAACACGGAAGCGCGAAAGCCCGCATCGAGGGCAAAGGCGTCTTCGACGACAAGAAACGAAGCATGAGCCAGCCGGTCGATGCGAAGATCTGGGTCCCGATCATCAACCGCAAACAGGGACAGGTCGTCAACGTCGAAAGCGAAACCGTCGCGCAGGTCATGGACCTCGACACCTACGAGACCATCACCATCAAGACGCCCGAGGGAATGGGTCTGTCGCCTGACGACACCATCGAGTATCTCGAGATGGAAGACCAGCGTAAGATCGTACGTTAGATGTTTCCCGGTGCGTCTACCGACCGCGGACGAGCGGACTTCGTGGTGGTGGGTGCGCCGCTCGACGTATCCACCTCATTTCAGCCCGGCACACGGTTCGGTCCCGACGAAATTCGAAGGTACGCCCGAACCTTCGACGATTACGACCATCGAACCGGGCAGTTCTTTTCCGAACTCGGCGTTCACGACCACGGCGACGTGTACGCGTGGGACGACGCCGAGGAGTATCTGGAGTATCTCGAAGGCGTCATCACCGACGTCGTCTGGGACGACGCGTGCCCGTTGCTTCTCGGTGGCGAACACACCATCACGGGGGCGGGTGTCAGCGCCACCGAGCCAAACGTGTTCGTCTGCCTCGACGCCCACCTCGATTTGCGTGAGGAGTACGACGGTAATCCCCTCAGCCACGCGACCGTCACTCGCCGCGTCCTCGACACCGTCGACGAGGCCGTGATCATCGGCGCTCGAACCGGTAGCGAGGACGAATGGGAGTGCGCTGCGAAATCGGACGTGACCGTCGTCCCGCCCGAGGAGGCGGCCGACTGGGAACCGGATTTCGACGGGGACGATAGCACGTACCTCAGCGTGGACATCGACGGTGCCGACCCCGCGTTCGCACCCGGCACCGGTACGATGGAACCGTTCGGTCTGTCCTCACGGGAGATGCGCGACGTCGTCCGCGACGTCGCGGAAACGACGGACGTCGTCGGTTTCGACGTCGTCGAGGTTAACGACCGGGACGACGGCCAAGCCGCGACGCTCGGCGGAAAATTATTGCGGGAGTTCGTGTTTTCGGCGGCGGAGAGTGGAGACTGACGACGATCCGTTTTTCCCAAAAAGCGAATGAGGCGCAGTTAGAGCGCTCGCCGTACTTTGTGCATGATACGTCGTCCGAATCGTCGTGGGATTCGTCGCCACGTAGCCATGGCCTTACGGAACTTGCTCATATTCGTTCACCTCGGTATCGATTTCCCCGATATGGGAGGGAATGAACGTACCTGCGGCACTGGCTTAACCGTGATGGCAGGCGAAACGAAACGGGAGTCGGGACGTACAAGCCGGGGCTTACAAACCGACGCCGATACGATACCCGTGCATGAACCTCGCCGAACTCACCGAACGATACGACGACCGACTCCGGACCGACGACTTCGCCGACATCGACGCCAGCGCGAACGGATTGCAAGTCGGACCGAACGACCCCGAAGAAGTAGACGTCGAACGTGTCGCGTTCGCCGTCGATGCCGCCGAGCGGACCATCGAGGAAGCGGTGGAGTGGGACGCCGACGCGCTGGTCGTCCACCACGGACTCTCGTGGGGCGGCATCGAGCGCGTGACCGACCGCGATTACCGACGAATCGCGCCGCTCATCGAGAACGACGTGGCGCTGTACGTCTCCCATCTGCCGCTCGATTCGCATCCCGAACTCGGCAACGCGGCAGGGATTGCGGATCTGTTGGGACTCGAATCGCGCGAACCCTTCGGACGAATGGGACCGGAGCACATCGGCCAGCAGGGGCACGGCGACCTCACGCGGGCGGAAATTGGCGACGTGCTCTCGTCCGAACTCGACACGGGCGGGCGGGATGTCCAGCAGTTCGACTTCGGCCCCGAGGGGATAGAACGCGTCGCCATCGTCACCGGAAGCGGCGTGGACTGGTTGGACGAGGCCGTCGAAGTCGGCGCGGACGCGCTGATCACCGGGGAAGGGAAGCAAAAGGTCTACCACGAAGCGCGTGAAGTGGGGCTGAACGTCTTCCTCGCGGGCCATTACGCGACGGAAACGTTCGGCGTGAAGTCGCTCGAATCGCTCGCCGAGGAGTGGGGGCTGACGACGACCTTCATCGACGCGCCGACCGGTCTGTGAGTGCTATCCTTCGACTCGGTACTCGTCGACCGCCGCTCTGATTTCTTCAGCCTTCACTCGACCGTGAGCGAGAAACGGGGCGATCACCGAAATCTGGTATCGTAACTTCGTGTTCGCCCCCGACACATCGTCCGTCTCCGACAGGATTGCGAGGAGCATCCCGCTCGCGTTCCGGTACTCTATCGAGTCGCCGACCGTCTTCGAGCGAAGACCCTCTACGGCCTCCATGATGTGCTCGTGTGCATCCTCCTTCTCTATTTCGAGGTAG
>NZ_JBAWAC010000313.1:0-1653 GCF_049589095.1 Haladaptatus sp.
TTGGCGCTTCAAGCGTTCGCCACCCGCGCCCGTGAGGCCGGAGTGGACATCCGCACCGGCGTCGAGGTGACGGATGTGCTGCGAGACGGGGATGGCGTTACGGGCGTCGAAACGACCAACGAACCCATCGACGCGGACTTCGTGGTCAACGCGGCCGGACCGTGGGCGGGCAAAGTCGCGGCGATGGCGGGCCTCGACCTTCCCATCTCCCCCGAGCGTCGTCAAATCGCGGTCGTCGATCCCGAAACGCCCATCCCTGAGTCAGTCCCGTTGACCATCGACCTCGATACGGGGTCGTACTTCCGACCGGAGCGCGAAGGTGCCGCCCTCGTCGGCGGCCATTTCGGTGGGGACACGACGGTGGACCCGAACGCTTACGACCACTCGTCCGACCTCGATTGGACGATAGATGCGGTCGAGAAGGCGGCGGAGTTGGCGACGTACTTCGGTCCTGATTCCCGAATCCGCCGGGGATGGGCGGGCCTGTACGCCGTCACGCCGGATCACCACCCGATAATCGAGGAGACGATTCCGGGCTTCGTGAACGCCGTCGGCTTTTCGGGCCACGGGTTCCAGCACGCACCCGCGACCGGTCAACTCGTGACGGAACTCGTCCTCGACGGGGAGGCGTCACTCGTCGACATCTCGGGTCTCGACTCCGCCCGATTCGCGGACGGTCGGACCGTCGACGAGCGAAACGTGGCGTGATCCTGGCAGTGAACCGTTCGATTTGCTGGTGAACATACAACTATACGGCTCCCGTGGAACCTTCATCCATGACGGAGACGTTCGAAATCGACGATTATTACGACCTGACGTTGGTGAGCGACCTCGCGCTCTCCCCGGACGGTTCCCGCATCGCGTTCGTCGCGGACGAGTTCGACCGGACGGCGGACGACCGACGAACCTCGCTGTTCGTCGTTCCGGCGGACGGGGGAGAGGACCCGTATCGACTCTCGCGGGCTTCCGATGCCGGGGGACCGAAATGGTCGCCCGACGGATCGAAACTCGCGTTCCTCGCCGCCCGCGACGAGGACGTTTCTCTCGTCGTGGAGGCAGGAGCGGGCGATGAAGACGGGGACGGGGAAGACCGGAAAGAGGCGAACGATGAGGACGACGAACCCAAACCGCAGGTCTGGGTGTTCGACATGGTTCGGGGTGGCGACGCACGGCAGGTAACCGACCGCGACGAGGGTGTCGACGGGTTCGACTGGGGACCGGACGGCGAGCGACTCGTCATCTCGTCGCGCGACCCGACCGAGGACGAGGATGCCTATCTCTCGGAGCTCCGGGATGGCGGTCCCGTCGAGACCGAGCGACTGCAACACCGATTCGACGGCAAGGGGTTTCTGGACGAAGTGACGACCTACCTGTTCGTAGTCGACCTCGAAACGAGAGAAACCCGCCGCCTCGACGATGCCTACGGCGGCGGGGCGTACGAACCCATGTTCGGACTCCAACCCGCGTGGGGACCGGATGGAATCGCGTTCCTTTCGGACCGTTCGGAGCGGCCGGACGATTCGAACACGATGGACGTGTACACCATCGACCCCGACGGGAGCGACTGCCGGAAGGTCACCGACTCCGACCTCACGGCCAATTCGCCTCGCTGGTCGCCCGACGGGTCGAAACTCGCGTTCGTCGGTGCACATC
>NZ_JBAWAC010000314.1:0-1910 GCF_049589095.1 Haladaptatus sp.
GCCTCGTAGAGACGCTCCGGTTCGACTATCGGGAGTTCGCGCTCTATCGCTTCGTTAACGAGTTCGCGGCGCTGCCTAACTGTCTCCGTGACGAGTTCTTCGCGTGATTCCGTACTCGCGTCTGTCATTTCACTCCACCAGCTGAATGAGGTTACCGTTCCGCGTTACGTGAAGGTCACGACCGAGACGGTAGCCTTGTGACTCACAGAGGTCCACGTACGGCGCGAAGCCTTTCATGTCCTGGTGAGCCGGGATGACGTGTTGTGGTTGCAGTGCGTCGAGCATCTGGTAGTGGCCTTCCTCTCGAAGGTGGCCGGAAACGTGGACGTCGTCGTAGATGCGTGCACCCTGCATCTTCAACAGACGCTCGGACTGGTAGCGCTGGCCTTCGTTCGTCGGCTCTGGAATGACGCGAGCCGAGAAGACGACTTTGTCGCCGTCTTCCAGCTGATACGGCGTCTCGCCGCGACCCATACGGGTCAACATTGCGCGTGGCTCGCCCTGGTGGCCGGTCACGATTGGGAGGTAGTTCTCCTTGCCCTCCTTCATGATGCGTTTGAACGTCCGGTCCACGGATTTCCGGTGGCCGAACATGCCGACTTCCTCGGGGAAGTCGACGAAGTTCAGGCGTTCCGCGGTGCCCGAATACTTCTCCATCGAGCGGCCGAGCAGGACCGGCGTCCGACCGATGTCCTGTGCGAACTCGACGAGGCTGGTCACGCGGGCGATGTGGCTGGAGAACGTCGTCGCCACGATACCGCCGTCGTAGTCCTCGATGCTGTACAGTACGTCTTTGAGGTGTCGGCGAGCGACGGATTCGCTCGGGGTTCGACCCTTGCGTCCCGCGTTCGTACAGTCCTCGATGTACGCGAGGACGCCCGGCCCTTCGCGGCCGATCTCGCGGAAGCGCTTCATGTCGATGGGGTCGCCGAGAACCGGCGTGTGGTCCATGCGCTTGTCGAGGCCGTACACGATGGCACCCTCCGGGGTGTGAACCACGGGGTTGATCGCGTCGATGATGGAGTGAGTGACGTTGACGAATTCGAGTTCGACCTCGTCGCTCAACTGCATCGTCTCGCCCGCGCTCATCTTCATGAGGTCGTTTTCGACCCCGAACTTCTCCTCACCCTGGATCTGCTGTTTCACCAGTTCGATGGTGAACGGGGAGGCGACGATGGGCGCGTTGTATCGGTGCGCCAGTTTGCTGATCGCGCCGATGTGGTCCAAGTGACCGTGTGTCGGAACGATAGCTTTCACGTCGCCTTCCAGATCGGACATGACGCGGTCGTCCGGGATCGCGCCCATGTCGATGAGGTCGAGGCTGTGGAGTTTCTCTGTTTCGACGTTATCGTGAAGCAGCACCTTCGACAGGTTCAGACCCATGTCGAAGATGACGACATCGTCGCCCGCGCGGACGGCAGTCATCTGCCGTCCGACTTCTTCGTAGCCGCCAATTGTTGCGATTTCGATTTCCATAGTTTGCTTTCCTCAAGCATTGAAACGTCACACGGCGTGACGGTTGCGTTGCTCACTGAAATCCTCGCGGGGCCGCGAGCGTCAGACCCCGGCGTCTTACAGCACGTCGGTCTGGCACTCGCGCGCAGCGGGATGCCGCACACCCGCGAGTTGCCCAGTCTGCTCCCACCTACGTCCCGGGGTAATAAAAACTGCCGGGATTGTGTCTCTCGTAGAAAAAGTTGCGGCGTGGGGGACAGTTGGTTTCAATATTATTCACATTTCATGAAACATGTTCTAGCGAAGAACGTCATCCTGTGTTCGAGTTTCTACCTGACAATAATATTGTTTTAGGCACACCTAAAAGCAGAGTCACTAAATAGGTTAGGTCGACCTGAAATGTGTGGTTCAGCAACGAACGTCGAGATGGGGATTACTCAAGATCGGTGTGGGAG
>NZ_JBAWAC010000315.1:0-1938 GCF_049589095.1 Haladaptatus sp.
GAACCGATGTACGATTCGATCCTCGTTCCGACGGATGGAAGCGGCGGTGAACAGCAGTTTGTCGAGGAGGCGATTTCGCTAGCGGAGCTGACGGGCGCGACGGTGCACGTCGTCCACGTCGTCGATAGCGGCCTCGCGGAGTCGCTCTCGAAATCGACCCGATCGATGGTGAACGACGACCTGAAAACGTCGGGCGAAACGGCGATCGGGTCGATAGTCGGCGCGGCCGAGCGCGCCGGACTCGAAACCGAGTCGACCGTCCTGCACGGCAACCCAGCAGAGGAAATCGTCGAGTACGCCGAGGAGAACGACATCGACGCCATCGTCATGGGAACCCACGCGAACAAGGGCGTCAGCCATCTCGTCCTCGGGAGCGTCACCGAACGCGTCATTCGGCTATCGACGGTGCCGGTGCTGGCCGTCAATCTGACCGAGCACCACTCGTCCGAGCACCACTGATTAGGTCCTCGGCGACGAAGGAAATCCATGACGAACCGGCGGGTTGCGACGCTCGGCGTCCTGCTCGGGATTTTCCTCGCGGCCATCGACGGCACCATCGTCAGCACGGCGATGCCGACCGTCGTCCAGTCGCTGGGCGGACTGCAACTGTACGCGTGGGCGTTCGCGGCCTACATGCTGTTCGCGGCCGTGTCGATGCCGCTGTACGGCCGCCTCGCGGACATCTACGGCCGAAAGCGGCTGTTCTTCGTCGGAGCGGGAATCTTCGTCGGCGGGAGCGCGCTGTGCGGCGCGTCGAGAAGCATGCTTCAACTGGTCGCGTTTCGCTCCTTGCAAGGAATCGGTGCGGGCGCGATGTTCGCCATCCCGTACACCATCCTCGGCGTCGTGTACCCGCCCGAAGAACGCGGCCGCGCCATCGGACTCGGAAGCACGGTCTGGGGGATTTCGAGCGTCGTCGGCCCCCTGCTCGGGTTCCTCATCGTCTCGACCGTCGGGTGGCGCGGCGTGTTCTATCTGAGCGTACCGGTCGGACTACTAGCCGTCCTCCTCGTCTGGATTTCGCTGGACGAATCGACCGGGAGCGCCGAGCGCGACATCGATTTCCTCGGCGCGGCCGTTCTCTCCGTGGCCGTCGGAACGCTCCTCGTCGGACTCCAACTGCTCGAAACGACGAGTTCGTGGGCACTGCCGCTCACCGTCGTCGGAGTCGTCGGCTTCGGCGCGTTCTACGCCGTCGAGAAGCGGGCGAGCCAACCCATCGTCCCCCTCTCGATGTTCGACGACACGGTGTTCATCACGACGAACGTGACCGGATTCCTCACGAGTTTCGTCCTCTTCGCGGCGATCACGTACGTTCCGCTGTATCTCCAGAGCGTCCAAGGCGGTGCCGAAAGCGCCGCGCTGGCCGTCTTCCCCATCTCCATCGGCTGGTCGGGGACGAGTTTCCTCTCCGGACGACTCGTAAACCGAGTCGGCGAGCAACGACTCGCCACCGTCGGGAGTAGCCTGCTGGTCGTGAGCTTCGGCGTGGCAACCGTCCTCTGGACGGCGACGACGCCGGTTCCGGTGGTCGTCGTCAACGTGTTCGTGATGGGCGTCGGGATGGGGATGGTGACGCCGCCGCTGCTGACGGCGATTCAGAACCACTTCGGCACCGAACTGATGGGCGTCGTCACTTCCTCCCAACAGTTCTTCCGCAACCTCGGCGGGACGATGGGCGTCGCGCTCCTCGGGTTCGCGCTGAACCTCGTCATTCAAAATCGGCTCGCGGCAACGTCCAACATCGCCAACGTCGGCGAACTCCAACAACGGTTGCTCGGGTCGGCCACGCCGCCCGCCGGGTTGGCCTCGATTCTAACGGACGGCCTGACGACCGTGTTCGGGCTTTCGGTGGTCGTCTCGATACTCGCGGTCGGCTTCGCGTACTATTTTCCCAGAAAGCGCTCCGAGTCGACAGCACAAGCGACGACCGGGGAC
>NZ_JBAWAC010000316.1:0-2288 GCF_049589095.1 Haladaptatus sp.
GGACGAGTTCGACACGGACGAGATGATCATGGAGGCGACGGTGTGGGTCCTCGCGGAGGATGGATACCGCGGTCTCACGCTTCGAAAAGTCGCGGAACGAGCAGGGAAAAACCGAGGGCTGGTCCACTACTACTTCGATTCCAAGGAGGATCTGCTCCGATCACTCCTCGATCACATATTTGACGGCATGCAGCGATTGATAGGTATCGACGAGGACGGCGAACCAGTCGAGCAACTGCGAACGGCGCTCCGATTTTTCGCGTACGGTCCGGGCGGAATCGACGAAAACAGTCGTCACTACTACGCGGCAATTTTGCAACTACAAGCCTTGGCACCGCACGATCCCGAGATTCGACAGCGTTTCACCCGGAACTACGAGTACACGATGAGCGTGGTGGAAGCGGTACTCGAAGACGGTATCGAGCAGGGGTCGTTTCGAGCCGTTGACCCGGAAATGACGGCGACCGCTCTCATCGCGGCCATCGATGGTGCACGGACGACTGACCTCATGCTCAATGTCGAGACGGCACGCGAAACCACGTTGTCGCAGATAGAACGGTTCGTCTCGAACTATCTCGTCGCGTAGCAACTCTGCTAGGCGGTCGTCAAACGGACGAATCTCGACCAACTGAACGAACCATTTGGCTCGGCTTAGAATCATTGAAACGCGCTCAGATCGCTTTATCGACCCCTTTCGAGCGACCTGCGGGCGTCTCTTCGCTTCCAAAAGGGGACGCTTAAGTACCTTCGTCGGATAGTCCACAGCATATGGCGAACGGCAAGTACGCAGCTCGTAAGCTGAAGAAGGACCGCCAGAAGCATCGGTGGTCTGACTCCGATTACGCCCGACGTGAGCGTGGTCTCGGGGAGAAATCCGATCCCCTCGAAGGCGCGCCGCAGGGCCGAGGTATCGTGCTGGAGAAAGTGGGCATCGAAGCGAAGCAGCCCAACTCCGCGATCCGAAAGTGTGTTCGTGTCCAGCTCATCAAGAACGGAAAGCAAGTCTCCGCGTTCTGTCCCGGTGACGGCGCGATTTCGTTCATCGACGAGCACGACGAAGTCACCATCGCCGGTATCGGTGGGGCGAAAGGTCGTGCGATGGGTGACATCTCCGGTGTCAACTACAAGGTCGAGAAGGTCAACGGCGTGAGCCTGAAAGAACTGGTTCGCGGAAACGCGGAGAAACCGGTCCGATAACCATGAGTGCAGAAGAAGAAGAACAACCGGAAGAGGAAGCGGAAGAGGAAGTCGGCACCGAAGGCGACGAGATGGCGGCGAAGCTGTTCGGTACGTGGGACGTCTCGAACATCGAGTTCAGCGACCCCAGCACCGAGCGCTACATCAACATCACGCCCGTCGCGCACACGATGGGCCGCCACGCATCGAAGCAGTTCCAGAAGAGCGAGGTCAGCATCGTCGAGCGCCTCATCAACCGTCTCATGCAGACGGAAGAGAACACGGGCAAGAAACAGCAGACGATGAAAATCGTCCGCTCCGCGTTCGACATCGTTCACGACCGTACCGAGGAGAACCCAGTTCAGGTTCTCGTCCGTGCAGTCGAGAACGCCGCCCCGCGTGAGGAGACCGTCCGCCTGAAGTACGGTGGAATCTCGGTCCCGAAGGCAGTCGACGTCGCGCCCCAGCGCCGCGTCGACCAGTCCCTGAAATTCATCGCGGAAGGCGCGCTCGGCGCGTCCTTCAAGACGTCCACCGACGCTGAAGAGGCACTCGCCTCCCAGCTTATCGGCGCTGCGGACTACGACGTCCAGACCTACGCGGTCAACCAGAAAGAAGAGAAAGAGCGCGTCGCCGCCGCGGCCCGCTAAATTTCTCCCGGATATTCTCTCGTTTATCGCTCCTTGAGTGACGACTTCGGAGAGTTGGTCTTCACCCTTGCAGTTGTAACTACCGAGAAGTAGATTTGGAAAGCTTTCGTCCGTTCCGAGAAAATGCTGGTTCCGTCGTGGCTGCAAGTATCGAGCGGCAATGAAACCTCTACGCAGAGCAACCGAGACCAGAACTGCTTAGTCCGCCGCTTGTTCGGAACCACCCTCTCCGCCACCGAGGACGTATTCACGGGCGGCGTCGACCAGCGCATTTCGGTACTCGCTTTCGGTGGGGTCGTCGGCGAGCGAGAGGAAACGGTATTTGAATCCCTGCACATCGATTGTTGGCGCGTCACGGGAGGCGGTGCGGGCGAGGTCGTAGAGGCGGTGGTCCCGCGCGGCGAGGTCGTGGCGCTCGACCATGGCGAGCGCGAACGCGGCGTTGACGGCCGTCATCTCGGG
>NZ_JBAWAC010000317.1:0-13602 GCF_049589095.1 Haladaptatus sp.
GATTCAGTAACCCGTCCGGAATCAGCCTCCCGGTCATGCCCACATCCATTCCGCCGCCGGTTACGAGCGGTGGGTCGGACGAGGAATCCTCGGCGAACTTCGGCACCGCGTTCGTCAACGTCCAGAGCCCGAAGACGACGAACAAACCGCCGGTCAGTACCGTGATCGTGTTCCCGGGGAGGGTGGATTCGATGAGGTGACCGAACGCGATTTCGACGGTACTCCACAACGAAAACGCCGCCATCGCGCCGAGAAACACCTTCTTCGCGTCGTAGCGTGACGCGAGGGTGACGACGACGAGTTGTCCTTTGTCACCGAAGGTGGCGAGCAGATTGGCGAGGAACGCGGCGAGGAGCGGTCCGTAGCCGTCGTAGCGGTTGATAACCCCTTGGAGACCCGTCGCTAACGGCGTCGGTTCTCCGACCATCTCAGGCGATTTCTTCGACGACCGCCCGGACGCGAATCGACCGAGCGACGCTTTCCGGAAGGCTCTGTTCCCCACCGAGGACGGACACGGTCACCATGCCGAACGGGGCGACGTCGACGATTTCGAGTTCCGTTCCCGGCGAGATTCCCGCTTCGGCGAGGTAGCGCAACTCCTCATCGTCGCGGTCGCTGACGCGCGCCACGACGACGTGTTGACCGGCCTCGTGTTCGTTCAGGCGTGTCGTGTCGTCCTCCTCGATGGGCGAGAGGTTCGCGTCGGGGATCGGGTCCCCGTGGGGGTCGATGGTCGGGTTCCCGAGTGCCTCGGCGACGCGTTGTTCGAACTCCTCGCTGATGTGGTGTTCAAGGCGGTCGGCTTCGTCGTGGACTTCGCTCCACGAGTAGTCGAGATGTTCCGTCAGGTAGGCCTCCAGCAGTCGGTGGTGACGGAGCACTTCGAGCGCGACCGTCTCGCCCTCGGCGGTGAGTTCCACCCCCTTGTACTTCTCCCGATCGAGCAGTCCACGGTCGGTCAGCTTTTCAACCATACTGGTGACTGTCGGCGGTGTTACTCCCAGATAGTCCGCGATTTCGGAGGTCGCTACCGGACCCCCGTCCTCCGTCTGGAGCGTATAGATGGCCTTCAAGTAGTCCTCCATCACGTCGCTCAGCATCACTACCGGAGATTAGACGCTTCTAAACCTTTAATTTGTCGTGTACTCAGTGGCTGATGACGCCCCTTCGTCTCCCCTTCTGACGCCCCCTTCCCGTTCGCTTCCGGCAGTTCTTCTCCGTTCGCTTCTGATGGTTCTTTTATCTTCCCTTCGTTTCGATCAACGGGAGGAGTACGTCCGCGAGTTCCGTCATATCGGCGGCCGAGACCGGGGCCGCCGGTCGTGATTCGTCGCCGACGTACACCGTTCCGAATCCCTGCTCGCGGGCGGGGACGATGTCCTCTTCGAAGGTGTCGCCGATGTAGATGTACTCGTCCGCGTCGAGTCGCCGTTTCGCTTCCTCGAAGATTTCCGGGTCCGGTTTCCGGGCACCGAACTCGTTCGAGACGATGACGGTGTCGACGAGCGTTTCGAGTCCGTGCGCTTCGATCTTTCGCCGTTGTGCCCGCCCGTCCCCGTTTGTGAGGATTCCGGTCGGATGTCGAGCGGAGACGGTTTCGACCAACCGCCGTACGGCCGGTCGGAGACGTGTCGCCTCGGCCTCGTTTTCGATGTGGCGGGTCGCCAACGCGCTCGGATCCGCATCGATGTCGTGTTCCGCACAGACCGCGGCGAAGGCGCGTTCGTACGGGTTCGATTTCAGTTCCGTAATGGCCTCCAACACTGCATCCGAGTACCGTACCAGCATCTCCTCGGTCGGTTCGACGGGCAACGACCCCGCAGTTATCTCCCCGAACGAGACGGTGTATTCGAGGAGGGTGTTATCGAGGTCGAAGTAAACGGCAGTCGTCATTAGATGATATCTCTACCCCGGTGGAAAGTACCCTTCGGAGACAGGACGTTTCCCGTTCGCACGCGATGACCGGGCCAAAAAAGGTGTTCGATCGAACCGTCGTCGTTCGAAAACTGCTCCGTGAATGGCCTTATTCGTCGGCTATGGCCAGTTGCCGCTCTCGGTGTAGGAGTCGATGACGCGCTGGAGGGCGACGACGTAGGCCGCGGTCCGGAAGTTCGGCAGGTCGTTCGCCTCGTAGGCGTCCGTCAGGTCGCCGAACGCGGAGACGATGACGTCTTCGAGTTCCTCGTTGACGCGCTCTTCCGACCAGTAGAAGCGCTGGCGGTTCTGGACCCATTCGAAGTACGAGACCGTCACCCCGCCCGCGTTGGCGAGGATGTCGGGGAAGACGTGGACGCCGCGCTCCGTAAGCACGTCGTCGGCGTCCGGCGTGAGCGGGCCGTTCGCGGCTTCCACGATGACGTCCGCCTGAACGTCCTTCGCGAGGTCGCCGTCGATGGCGTTTTCGAGCGCCGCGGGAACGAGCAGGTCCACGTCGAGCGTGAGGAGTTCCTCGTTGCTGATTTCCTCTTCGGTACCGGCGTAGCCGGTGACGCTACCGGTCTCGTTCTTGTGGTCCTTGACGTCGCGGGCGTGGAGTCCGTCGGGGTTGTAGATACCGCCGCTAGAGTCCGAGACGGCGACTATCTTCGCGCCGAGGTTTTCGATGAGTTTCGCGGCAATCCATCCGGCGTTCCCGTAGCCCTGCACGGCGACGGTTGCGCCGTCCATCTCCTTGCCGAGGTAGTCGAACGCCTCACGAGCGGTGAGCATGGTTGAGCGACCCGTCGCCTCGACGCGGCCTTCGCTGCCGCCGCTTTCGAGCGCTTTACCCGTGATGACGCCCGGTTCGGTCGTGTTTTCGAGTTTCTCGTATGTGTCTTTGATCCAATTCATCTCGCGCTGGCCGGTGTTCACGTCCGGTGCGGGAATGTCCTGGTCGACGCCGATGAACGGGCGGAGTTCCTTGGCGAACGAGCGCGTGATACGCTCCAGTTCGGCCTCGCTGTACTCGTTGGGGTCGATGACGATACCGCCTTTCCCGCCGCCGTAGGGGATATCAACCACGGCGGTCTTGTAGACCATCCATCCGGAGAGAGCTTTCACTTCGTCGCGAGAGACGTTGGGGTGGTATCGGATTCCACCTTTGTACGGGCCGCGGTCACCGTTGAACTGCGAACGGAACGATTTGAACACTTCGATGGACCCGTCGTCCATCTCGACAGAGAGATTCGTCTCGAGAACCCGCTGGGGGTGCTTGAGCCGCTCGAAAACGTCAGGGGACGCGTCGAGATATTCGGACGCGTCGTCAATCTGTTCCTGCAAGCTCTCGAACGGATTAGCTTGTTCGGACATCGTTTGTCAGTCCCACCCACCCACTGTTAAACGTGACGAAATAACCATGAACTATTATACCTAAATGAGGTATAAGGAAGAGAGTCAGTTGTCAGCGTCCGCGTACACCATGATCCGTTCCGCTTGGGCGATGAGCGGCGCATCTATCATTTCACCGTCGACTCTGAAAACGCCGCGTCCGTCCTCGTCGGCGTCCGCTTTCGCCGTCAGGACGGCTTCGGCCCACTCCACCCGCTCCGGGTCGGGCGTGAACGCCTCGTTGATGGGCGCGACCTGTGCCGGATGGATCGCCATTTTCCCGTCGTAGCCGAGTCGAATGGCGAACTCCGTCTCCTCGCTCAACCCCTCCGTATCACCGAAATCGGTGTAGACGGTATCGATGGCGTCGACGCCGTTGGCGCTCGCCGCGATGACGACGTGTTCCCGGGCGTAGAGCACCTCGGTCCCCTCGTCGGTTCGAGTCGCGCCGATGTCCGCCGACAGGTCCTCCGCCCCGAACACGAGTGCGGCCGTTTCGTCCACCGTTGCGATCTCCGCGGCGTTGAGAACCCCGCTCGCCGTCTCGACCAGCGCGAGGATCGGGACCCGACAGTCGTGTTCGTGGAGCAGTCGAACCAGCGTCTCGGCATCGTCGCCCGATTCCGTTTTCGGCAGCATGACCGAATCGATGGCGTCGGCACCGTCGGCGATTCCACGGAGGTCGTCGTCCGCAGCGATCCCCGTCGGGTTGACGCGAACACACACCTCACAGTCCGGGTCGAACGCCGGGTCCGTGAGCACGTCACGGACGGCCTCGCGGGCTTCGTCCTTTCGTTCGGGGGAGACCGCGTCCTCCAAGTCGAACACGATCACGTCGGCCCCTGCGCCGGGTGCTTTTCGCATCATCTCCGGGCGGTCGCCCGGCGTGAACATGACGCTTCGTCGTGGCATACGGGAACGACGCGTGGCGTCGATTTCAACCCACCGAACGGTCCCGTTCGTGCACCCTCGGTGTCGCCAATTTCCTCGTTCCAAGCATGCACCGAATCGGAAACTCCCCGGATAGGTTTATCCCGCCACCCTTCGGTACGTCGGCATGGAACGAACGGAAGAGTCGGGAACGGAAGAGTCGAACGCGGACGAGGGGTCCGATTCGAACACCAACATGGGACTCGGTATCGGCATTGGCGTCGCTCTCGGTGCCGGTATCGGTGTCGCACTGGATAATATCGCACTCGGAATGGGGGTCGGAATCGCTATCGGCGTAGCGCTCGGTGCCGGGATGTCCGACCGGTGATGGTTCTGCCCTCGGACGACGACAGAAAAAATTCCGCTGGTAAACGTCCCGAGGGACGTTTGCCGTTTTATGGCCAGAGTCCGCGCGCCGTGTGAGCCGCGGCGATACGCGAGAGGCCGACGATGTACGCGGCGTCACGCCACGTCACGCCGCGCTCTTCGACTTCGGATCGGACGTCGTCCCACGCGGTGAGCATCTCGGATTCGAGTTCCTCGTTCACGCGTTCGAGCGACCACTGGCGGCGGTTGATGTCCTGTAGCCACTCGAAGTACGAGACCGTCACCCCGCCCGCGTTGGCGAGGATGTCCGGAATGACGTGGATATCGCGCTTCTCGAATATCTCGTCCGCGGTGGTCGTCGTCGGACCGTTCGCACCCTCGACGATTATGTCCGCCTGCACGTCGTGGGCGTTCGCATCGGTGAGGACGTTCCCGATCGCGGCCGGGATGAGCACGTCGACGTCGAGTTCGAGGAGTTTCTCGTTGGGAATCGCCTCGTGGCCGTCGAACGTCGTGACCGCCTCGGGTTCCTCTTCGTGGGTCGGAATCGCGTCGATGTCGAGTCCGTCCTCGTCGTAGATCGCACCGTTCACGTCGGAGACGGCGACGACGTTCGCACCCCACTCGTGGAGCGAGAGGGCGGCGTTCGCGCCGACGCTCCCGAACCCTTGGATGGCGATCGACGTGTCTTCGAGGTCGTAGTCGTAGTACTCACACGCTTCGCGGGCGATGATGGCGACCGAGCGACCGGGCGACTCCTCGCGGCCGTAGGAACCGCCGATGACCGGCGGTTTACCGGTGACGACGCCGGGTTGCGTTTCGCCTTCCTGCATGGAGTAGGCGTCCATGAACCACGCCATCGCCTGCGCGTCGGTTCCCATGTCCGGCGCGGGAATGTCGCGCATCGGGCCGATGAAGTCGCGCAGTTCCTCGGCGAAGCGGCGGGTGAGCCGTTCCTTTTCCTCGTTGCTGAGCTCCTTCGGATTGACGATGATGCCACCCTTCGCGCCCCCGAACGGGAGGTCCATGACGGCGCATTTCCACGTCATCCACATCGAAAGGCCGACGCACTCGTCTTCGGTGACGCCGGGGTGGTAGCGCATTCCGCCCTTGAACGGTCCGCGCACGCTGTCGTGTTGTGCGCGGTAGCCGGTGAAGATATCCGTGTCACCGTTGTCCCGCTTCAGCGGCACCGAAACCCGGTGTACTTGGTCGGGGTGCTTCAAGCGCTCGATCGTGCCGCGGTCCACGTCGAGGTGCGCCGCCGCGCGCTCCAGTTGTCGTCGTGCCGTTTCAACCGCCGTTTCCGGTTCGTCCGTAGTCTGCTTCCCAGTAGATGCCATAGTTGGACGCCTCCGACAGGCTTGCCAGTTTAGTCGGTAGTAATACGAGAAATGCCTTGCCATCCGTCGTTGCGTCGGCATGAGATACCACAGCACGATAC
Source organism: Haladaptatus sp. (assembly GCF_049589095.1). NCBI lineage: Archaea > Methanobacteriati > Methanobacteriota > Halobacteria > Halobacteriales > Haladaptataceae > Haladaptatus > Haladaptatus sp. The sequence continues at coordinate 6,011 of NZ_JBAWAC010000317.1, forward strand.
GGAGAAGGACGGTGAGCGACTTACTGCGGCAGGGCGTAAACCATTCCCGCCACGTCACCGACGTAGACGGATTCGCTGCCGACCGCTGGCGATCCGACCAGCGAATCCTGTGCTCGGAAATGCCACCTAGTGCGGCCGTCGGAGCGGTCGAGTGCGACCAGTAAGCCGTCGTCGTTGCAGGCGGAGACCAGTTCGTTCGTGACGACGGGCGATCCCCACACGCGAGCGTCGGTTTCGACACACCACTTGACGGTACCCTTCCGTGCGTCAAGCGCCAAGATATTCCCGTCCGCGGAGCTGGTGTAAACGATACCGCCGACGGCGACCGGCGACGACCAGACACCGGCGTCCGTCTGATACCGCCATTTGGTTTTGCCCGTTTCGGCGTCGAGCGCGTAGATTCGGTCGCCGTCCACGGTCCCGACGTACGCCGTGTCACCAACGACGGCGGGAGCGCCCGCGATGGCGAGTGACGGTGCGAAGCGGAAGAACTCCTCCCCGTCGTCCACGTCGTGGGCGAACAGCCCACCGTCGAGTCCGGTCGCGTAGAGGGTGTTACCCGCGATCTGCATCGACGTGAGCGCTCGTGCGGGGGTTCGGAAGGACGATTTCAACTCACCCGTTTCGGCGTCGAGCATGGACACCTGTCCATCGCGCGAAGCGACGTACAGCGTGTTCCCGACGAGTATCGGCGCTTCCTCCACGCCAGCATCCGACTCGAAACACCATTCACGCGTTCCGTTCATCCTGTCGAGCGCGAACAGGTTCCCGCTCCTGTCACCGACGTAGGTGAGGTCCACACCCGGCGTCGGCGACCCGACCGCGTTCGGTGCCTGGAACAGCCAGTTGCTCACGCCATCCCGCTGGTCGATACTACAGACGAACCCGTTCTCGGTACCGACGTACACCGACCCGTCCCTGACGACGGGTGTGGTTTCGACCGGCCCACCGACTTGGGCGAACCAACGCGCGTGAACGCGCCTGCTGTCGCTCAACGGTGTCGCCGGCATCGTCGGCGTCGTCGGTTCCTCCTCACTCCCGGGATCGACGGGACCGGGGCGGATATCCGGTTCCGAGTCGATACCGCCGTCGGTGGACGGCCGAGGCGGCTTCGAACCCGAATCGGTGCCGCCATCCGAGAGGAACGTCGTGTCGTCCGTCGCCGACTGTCGTGTACTGTAATCTTTCATATTTCTCCAGACCTGAATTCCGCCTGACTGCCCAGTCATTCGAATACTGTCTACTTTGTTATGAACCGGTTACAGCCCGTTATCGGCCGTGCAACGGTTGGAACGGTTGCAACGGACCCGGCGGAGACCGACAGGATTTTTCCCACCGCTGACCCAAATTTTACCATGACCGGACTGTACTACGAGGAGTTCGAGGTGGGCCAGACTATCGAACACGAGAGGCGGCGCACTATCAGCGAAGCCGACAATCAGAAATACTGTGATATGACGATGAACCAACAGCCACTCCATCTGGACGCCGAGTTCGCGGCCGACACCCAGTTCGGCGAGCGCCTCGTCAACGGTCTCTATACGATGAGTCTCGCTGTCGGCGTCTCGATTCCTGACACGACGGACGGAACCATCGTCGCCAACCTCTCCTACGACAACGTCTCACACCCCAACCCGGTTTTCCACGGCGACACGATTCGGGCACAGTCCACCGTGACCGACAAACGCGAGACGAGCGACGGCGAGCGCGGGGTCGTCACCATGCACGTGGAAGTGTTCAAGGTCGATGGTGAGGACGAGACGCTCGTCTGTGAATTCGACAGGACTGCGCTGTCGCTCAAGAAGGCGAACGCCGAGTAGACAGGGGAGATTTCACAGTCGGGTGAACAGGGAGAGGTTGACGACGACAGCGAACACCCACGGGAACGCGAGTCCGGCGGGGACGAGCGTGACGTACTGTCGGGGAACGAGCGTTCGGCAGACGAATCCGACGGCCAACGCGAACGTCTTCAGGCCGACGAGCGAGAGGAATCCGAATCGGCCGAGCGCGCCGCGCGCGACCGGGTTCGATTCGGTGAGCCCCACCTGCAATCCGACGTACGTCGTAACTAAGTCGCCGACGAGCGCGAGGAGGACGACGGCCCAGAGCAGTCGTTCCACGTCGTCGAAATCGAACCAACCCGTGCGCCGATAGCGGTAAGAGAACTGCTGATGACTCATAGGTGATGGCGCGGTAGTTCCACGTCATCCCGGATACGCCTGAACGGTGCTTTATTATGAAGTGCCTTATCGGCTTACCCGGTGTTTAAGTGGGCACTACTGTCCGATTCGAATGATTTTCATACGATCATTTCGCCGCTCGGATGCGAAAAAGTAGGTGCCGGTCCCCGTCGGCCGATTACAGGATCGTCCCGTGCTTCTTGTCCGGGAGGTCCTTTTCGAGACCAGCGTAGAAGTCGTAGCGCTGGACGAGTTCCTCGCGGAGGGTACTCGGCGGAACGATGTCGTCGATGACCATCTCGCTCGCCATGCGGTGCACGTCGATGTCCTCGCGGTACTCCTCGCGGAGTTCCTGCTCGCGCTGGGCGCGTTCCTCCGGGTCCTCGATGTCGTTCAACTTGTTCGCGTACACCGCGTTGATCGCCGCTTCGGGACCCATGATGCCGATCTCGCCTGACGGGAGCGCGATGACGCTCTGGGGGTCGTACGCGGGGCCGGACATGGCATAGATACCCGCACCGTACGCCTTCCGGACGACGACGGAAATCTTCGGGACGGTCGAGGAGGAGGTGGCGTAAATCATCTTCTTGCCTTTCTCCAGGATCGCGTCCTTCTCGACTCCGGACCCGGCCATGAATCCCGGCGTGTCACAGAGGTAGAGGAGCGGAATCTCGAACGCGTCACACTTCCAGATGAACTCGGCCGCCTTCTCGGCGGCGTCCGGGAAGATGGCACCCGAGCGCTGTGCCGGTTGGTTGGCGACGATGCCAACCGGACGGCCGTCGATTCGGGCGAACGCCGTGATGATTTCGCCGCCGAACTCCGGCCTGAGTTCGAAGTACGAATCCGAATCGACCACGCGCTCTATGAGGTCGGTCATGTCGTAGGCCCGGTTCGGACTCGACGGGATGACCTCGTCGATGCCGTCCGGCGACAGTTTCGGCGCTTTCGGTTCGCTTCGAGGCGGTTTCTCGTGTGCCTTGTCGGGAAGATACGTGATGAGGTCCGCCACGAGTTCGCGTGCGTGTTCCTCGTCGCGGGCGACAAGGTCCGCGCTACCCGATTCCGCCGCGTGCATGTGTGCGCCGCCGAGGTCCTGCATGCTGATGTCCTCGCCGGTGACCATCTGTACCATCCGCGGTGAGGCGATGGCCATCGCGGACATGTTCTCGACCATGATGGTGAAATCGGCGAAAACGGGGGTGTACGCCGCACCGGCGATACACGGGCCGTAGAGGACACAGATCTGCGGAACGCGTCCCGAGAGCATCGAGTGGTTGTAGTAGTACTTCCCGATACCTTCGCGGTTGGCGAAGAACCCGGACTGCTGGTCGATACGTCCGCCCGAGGAGTCCATCAGATAGAGGACGGGTTTCCCGTTCTGAAGCGCCCGCTGTTGCATGCGCAGGAACTTCTCGACCCCTTTGGCGGCCATGCTTCCGGCCTTGACCGTGAAGTCGTTCGCCATGAAGTGCAGGTCGCGGTCCTCGAACGTGGCCGCGCCGGTGAGCAGGCCGTCGGCGGGCAGTTGGTCGTCCGCGTCGAACTCGGCGAACCGGCCGTCCTCGAACTTGATTCCCTCTTCACCGAACCAGAGGTCGAGTCGGTCACGGACGAACAACTTGCCCTTCTCGGAGAGGCGCTCCTTGTACTTCTCCGGACCGCCCAACTCGATCTCCTCGATCTCTTCCCAGAGCAGTTCCTCGCGCTCGGTCGGTCCGAGGTCGTCCTCCAGCGGTTCGCCGGGGTCGTCCCAGGTGACGGTCGGTTCCGTTTCGTCGCCGACGAACACTTCCACCTCGCTGCCGACGTGCTCGGCGAGTGCGCTGGCGATCGCCGAGGCTTCCTCGTCGGTCGCCCCTTCACCGATACGGACTTTCATGAATGAGAATGCGCGAAGGGATTTCAAACCGTTTTCCCTTTCTATCGCGACAATATTTTCGAGCGAGGGGTGGAGACGAGGGGAGAGTGGAGAAAGAATCGTCTAAGGGGAGAAGGGCGACTGGAGCGGGGTCGAGACGTGGTTACTGGTCCGGCAGTTCCATGGCCGCGACGTGCTCCGCGTACTCTTCGAGCACTGGTTGGCCCCAGTACCGAAGTGATTCGCTCCGTGCATCGTAATCGATGATGTTCGCGTCAGCGAGTTTTGGGAGGTGTGTGTGATGAAGGGATGCTTCGATACGTCGTCGGTAATCGTCCGGAACGTCGTTGGGCGACGTTTCGGTTTCCCACTCAACGACCTGTTCTACGAGGTCGGACAGCGTTGCTACGCCATCCGCAGTCGTTGAAAGGTAGTGGATTGCGTATCGTCTCCGCTTATCCGACAGGAGTTCGAAGATGTCGTCGAAAGACGGTCTACTCACTCCTGGTTCGGCACGAAGTACGTGGGGCGGATGTCCCGACGGGCGGTTCCCCGAGTCGTCACGGTATGGTGACTCATTGCTCATGCGACGCTCAAGAGGAGTTGACCAGCATAGATAAAGAATGGTGAATCTAGACACCTAGAAACGTGCCAACCAATAGGAAATCATCGCCCCGAATAAATTTATTTCCAATAAGTACACCACCGACTATATTCGGTTATCACTCGTCAGCGCGAAATTTCGATTACCACGATGGCTCGCAACGATTGCCGGAACCGTCGGGCGACGCTACCACGTGTCAACGATCACAACCGGCCGGGGACGTGAGGAAACGGAATTAACGATGGCTCCGGTTGACGTGCGTCTCGCGCGTGTGAGTCGTATATTATGGATCGATTCACACGGGCTGTAGTCGCGGTCGGACTCGTCTTCCTCGTCAGCATCGCAAGCGTCGCCGTCGTTTCTCCCACCAACTCCGGCACGAAGTCATCCACCCAGTCAATGGAGGCGTCGGCACCCCCGGTCGGGGAGTCGGCGGCGACGCTTCCCGTACTGTCGGTGAACGACGGCGCGAGTGAACTGTTACAGACCGGTTCGAACCGTTCGACCCGTGAGCAGGCGGCCGCCCGCGGTGTCGCACAGGGGGCCGCGTTGGCACAGCGACAAGGTGTCTCCATCAGTCAGGAACAGCGACAGGCCGCAGTACAGGGTGCGACACAGGCCGTCTCACAGAATCAATCGGCGAGCGTCAAACAGGTTCAGGCCGCCGCGCGCGGTGCCGCACACGGTACCCTCCTCCAGAGTCAGGACGTGAACTTCACCCAGATACAGGTGGCGACACAGGGGGCAACGACCGGCGCAGTTTCCCAGACCCAACAGGCGAACGTATCGCAGGTGCAAGCCGCGGCGTTCGGCGCGGGCCACGGCGCAGTCGCTCAAAGTCAACGGGTGAACGTTACGCAGGTACAGGTGGCGGCGCGCGGTGCCGCACAGGGTGCGGTGACCGGTGCGGTACAGAATCAGGGAGCGAGCGTCTCACAGATCCAAGAGGCCGGACAGGGTGCGGCGTTCGGCGCGCTCGACCAACGGCAGAGCGTTTCGGTCCAGCAGGTGCAGGCGGCGGCACGAGGCGCGGCGACCGGGGCCGCCCAAGCACAGACCGCGAACGCGAAGCAGGTTCAAGTCGCCGCGATGGGCGCGGCGAGAGGCGGTGTGACACAGATTCAGCAGGTGAACGTCGAACAGATCCAAGCGGCCTGCCGCGGTGCGGCGGCGGGAGCCGTCTCCCAAGTCCAGCGGGTGAGCGTCACACAGATTCAAGTCGCCGCACAAGGCGCGGCGACTGGTGGACTCACACAGGCGCAGGGAGCCACCGTTTCACAGATTCAGTCGGCCTGTCGTGGTGCGGCGGTTGGGGCATTGAGCATCACGCAGGTGCAGGTCGTGAACATCGTGCAGATTCAAATCGTCGCGCAGGGGGCGGCACAAGGTGCGACCCAAGGTGCCGTCCAGAAGCAGGTCGTGAACGTCAAACAGATTCAGGCCGCCGCGAAGGGTTCGGCACAGGGCGGAGTCACGCAGGTGCAGACCGTTCGAATCACCCAGATTCAGTCGGCCTGTGCCGGGGCGGCATCCGGGGCCATTACCCAGAACCAACAGGTGAGCGTCACACAAGTGCAAGCCGCCGCAAGAGGGGCGTGTAAAGGCGGCGTCGTGGCAAGTCAGCGCCAACAGGTGAGCATCACACAGGTACAGGCCGCGACGCGAGGCGCGGCGAACGGCGCGGTTTCCCAGAGCCAGCAGGCGACCGTCACGCAGATACAAGCCGCCGCGCAGGGCGCTGCGACGGGTGGAATCACGCAGGTGCAGAAAGCCTCGGTCACGCAGATTCAGGCGATCACCTTCGGCGCGGCCGCCGGTGCGACGCAGTCCGCCACGCAAGGAAACGTGAACAACGCGGGCCAAATTCAGCAAACGGCGGTTTCGGGAACCAAACAGGCGGCAAACCGAGTGAAGTCGGGGGCGAACGCTCCACCGAAAACGCTCCGGTCGGTCGCAAAACAGGGAGCGGGCGGCGAGGCGACGCCGACTTCGACGTCGACCACCGCGACGCCGACCTCGACGTCGACCACCGCGACGCCGACCTCGACGACATCGGCGCAAACCACGACGTCGACACAGGCACCGACCTCGACGACCGCACCGCCATCCCCGACGCCAAATGTCACGACTACGCAGACGACCACGAGCGTCACGACGACACCAACCACGACGTCGAATGTGACGACAACGACGGCGAACGCCACCGCGACGCCGACAACAACGCCGAACGCCACCACGACAACGACGACCTCACCGCCGACCGCGCCGCTCTCGGCGAACCTGTCCTGCACCCGAATCACGGCGAACGCGACGCAACCCGATGACTACCGGATGCAGGCGCTGCTGGTCAACGCCTCGAACCCGCAGTCGGGCGTGCTGGTGACACAGAACATCTCCGCCGGGGACTACCAACCGGCGGCCGACGGCAACGTGACGTGGACGAACTCGACGGCGGACCTCGGCGTTCCGGGATACGTCTTCGTCAACGCGACGTTCTTCGATTCGAACGGGCAGACGGTCGCGACGGTGCAGCAAAACGACGTGCAGAGGTGTATCCGACAAGTGAGCGAAACGAATCAGACGACCGTGCCACGGACGACGGTCGGCGGACCGACGGCGACCGCTGCTCCGACGACCGTTGCGCCGACGACCGTTGCGCCGACGACCGGGCCACGGACGACGCCGTCACCGTCAACGAACAGCAGCTAAACGCAAAATAGAAAGCGAGGATCCGACTACAGCCGGGAATCCGACTACAGCGCGGCTTCGAGTCGTTCGATGAGGTCCGCGTTCCCGATGTGAAGCGGTACCCGTTGATGCAGTCGCTCGGGCGTAACTTCGAGGATCGATTTCTCGCCGTCGGACGACCGACCACAGGCGGATTCGATAATGTACGCCATCGGGTTCCCCTCGAACTGCAAGCGAAGTTTTCCTTCTGGGCGGGATT
>NZ_JBAWAC010000318.1:0-13606 GCF_049589095.1 Haladaptatus sp.
TATACCGCGTCGGTCACGACGAGATACAGAAAAAGAGCACCTTAGACTTTGCCGTCCAGTGAAAATGAACAATGACGGCGATTCACGCCCGCCGTAAACGGCGGGATTCTCTCGCCTGAATCAAGATAGTGTCGTGAGCGTGCTTTAGAATCCCACGTCGATGCCGACACATGACTCGGGCGTCTCCGGTTTCGCGGGTGGATCATCAGGGGTTTCGACACCTGACGGTAACGGAATAGAAATCGAACCGCTACCCGAGTTGCTCGCCGACAAGGTCGTCGGCGCGCTCGATGAACTCTTTTTCCGTGCCTTTCGGCACCGTCGCACCGGCGGCGACGTTGTGGCCGCCGCCGTCGCCGCCGACCGCCTGCGAGGCGGTTTTCATGACGACCGAGAGGTCGAGTCCCTTGCGGGTGAGGTGGGGCGTGCCGCGCGAGGAGACTTTCACGTTTTCGTCGTCCTCGTTGGCGAACGCGATGATGGGGACGTTTCGGTCGATACCGTTCGCGCCGACGGCCATCCCGGCGACGATGCCAACGATGGTCTCGCGGATTCGGTCCTCCGCGTGGAACCACTGGACGTTCTCCTCCATGGTGACGCCCTCGGACTGCACCCAACTGATGGCCTCCGAGAGGTTTCGACGGTGATTCTTCAGGAGCGTTCTGGCCCGCTCCAACGCGGCGTCACGGTTGCCGAGACAGACCGCGAGACCGACGTCCGCGCGGTCGTAGCGCGCCGTCGCGTTGAGCAGGGTGGAGAACTCGCTCACGTCGCGGAGTTCGGTTCCCTCGGGTTCCGCGGCGAGCGTGTAGGTGGTGCCGACCAATCCGTCGATTTTGGTCGCCGAGACGCCCTTTCGCATGGCTCGCTTGACCAGCGCGCTGGCGACAGTCTGGCGTTCGTCGGCCGTCAAATCAACCCAGCGCCGCCAGTCGCCGTCCTCCTTCAGGTCGATGCCGACGCCATTGAGAAATCGGAGGGCGCCGTTCTGGTCGTTCGAGATACCGGGGATGTACACGTCGGTCGCGTACTCCAGGAGTTTCGGGAGGGGTCTGGTCTGCTTGCCGTACAGCGCGAGGTCGGTACCGGTTTCGACCACGCCCGCGTCGAGTCCTTCCTCGACGATACCCGTGTTCGCGCCGACGAGTTCACCGTCGGAAATCTGCATGTCGCCGACCGCACCGACGACGGCGAGGGCGGCGAGGTCACGGTTGTCGCCGTCGTCGGGTTCGAGCGCCCGCGCGAGGACGTAACTCGCGCCAGCACCGGAGAGTTCCGAGGAGCCGTCCAGACCGAATAGAAGCGGGTTGAGGTGGAATTCGGTGTCCGCGTCGGCTGGCTGGTGGTGGTCGGCGATGACCGGTTCGAAGTCGCCCGCCGACTCGTGTTCCGTGATGATGTCGAGTTGGCCGCTCCCGAAGTCCGTGAAGAGGACGGTGTCGTAGTCGGTTGCCGCGATTGCGGCGAGTTCCTCGGCACCAAGTTGCTTGCAGAACACCGTCTCGAACGGCACCCCGGCGCGTTCGAGGGCGGACGACGCGATAGCGGCGCTCGTCAAACCGTCGGCGTCGATGTGCGAGGCGAGCAGTATATCGTCCGCTTCGCGTACTCTGTCCGCACAGGCCGTCGCGCGGGCTTCCAACTCGGGAACCGGGCTACTCATGGAAACATCCTTGTCACGTTCTCGGATTTAAACTTGGGCCTCGTCGTTCGGTTCGTCGTGGAGACGGGCGACGGCCTCCTCCGCTAATCGGTCGAAGGAAGCAGTGTCGGGGACGACATCGACGCGAACACCGTGCTCGCGGGCGGTGTCGTTCGTCGGAGCACCGATAGCACCGACGAGAACGTCGTCCAGTGCGTCCGTCACCTCGTCCCGGATGTCCCGGTCTTCGGCGGCGTCGAGGAAGTGTTCGACCGTGAGCGACGACGTGAACAAGGCGGCGTCGAGGTCGCCGTCGGCAGCGATTTCCGCCGAACGACCGGCCCCTTTTGGCCGGACGAGTTCGTACAGCACCGTCTCGTGGACGTCGGCACCGGCGTTCGCCAAGCCGTCGGTCAACACGTCGCTGCCGTGGTCACTGCGGGCGACTTCGATGGACTTTCCATCGACGCGGTCGGCGAGCACCGCGACGAGTCCCTGTGAGGAGAACTCGTCCGGGACGATGTCGACGTCGTAGCCGTACTCGCGGAGCGTCGCGGCGGTACGTTCGCCGATGGCACAGACGGTCGCATCGCCGGGATTCCAGCCGTTTTCGTCGGCGAGTTCGACGCCCGTCTTGCTCGTCAGAACGACGAAATCGGCGTGGCGTGGCGTTTCGTCCGTCGGATGAACCGCCAGCATTGGGTCCGGAACGGGGTTCACGTCGAGCGATTCCAACAGTTCCACCGCCTCGTCGAGACGTTCGTCGTCCGGCCGGAAGACGGCGACCTTCATCGTCACTCACTCCCTTCGCGGGCTTCCGCGATGAGGTCGCGGGCGCCACGCTCGGCGAGTTCGTTCGCCACCTGCTTCGCACCGGTGACGTGCGTTTCGACCGGCACGTCACGTTTGAGGGAGATGACCTCGGAGCCATCCTGACTGAACACCTGTACGTCCACGTGGACGTTTTCGCCTTGGATGATGCTGTGGACGCCGATCGGGGCGATACAACCGCCATTCAACTCGCGAAGGATCGTTCGCTCGACGGTCGTCTCGACTCGGGTCCGTGGGTGGTCGAGGACGGTATGAAGGTCGTGGGCGAGTTCCGAATCCAACGTCATGACCGCCAGCGCACCCTGTCCCGGCGCGGGGACGAACTGCTTCGGCGGCAGTCTCTCGTACTCGACGTGATGGGCGAGACCGCTGCGCTGGAGTCCCGCCTCGGCGAGGACGATGGCGTCGTACTCCGTTTCGATGTCGCGTTCGAGCGCGCCGCGTCCGACCTCCGAGAGGTCGTTGAACCACTCGTCTATGTTCTTGTCGTACGGGAATTCGTAGCTGTCCTTCTTGCCGACGTGGCCCTTTCGTTCCTTTTCCTCCTCGGTTCGCTCCTCGTGTTCCGCTTGAAGAACCGGCGCGAGGAGTTTCTCGATTCGTGTGTCGACGTTGCCGCGGAGCGGTTCGACGGTCAAGTCGGGACGGAAGTTCAGCAGTTGGGCTTTCCGCCGGAGACTCGACGTGCCGACGACCGCACCGTCGGGAAGCGCGTCGATCGGCTTGCCGTCGGGCGTCACGAGGGCGTCCTTCGCGCTCGCGCGCTCGGGGACGGCCGCGACGATGAGTTCGTTCGGATGCTCGGTCGGCATGTCCTTCATCGAATGAATCGCGCCGTCCACGTCGCCGTCCAATACCTGCTGGTCCAGATCACGGACGAACGCGCCGGTCTTTCCCAGTTCCGTGATGAGTGCGTCGTCCAGTTGATCCCCCGTGGTTGCTACTTCCACCAGTTCGACGGAGTACCGGCGGTCTTCCAGTGCCGCCTTTACCTCTCCCGATTGTCGAATGGCGAGGTCGGACCCTCGTGTAGCGAGACGGAGTTCCTTTCCTCGATGGCTCATATCCGACAGTGAGACCCCGACATTGAAACCACCTTCGCAACCTTTCTCGGCACGCGGAAGCCCGTTCGAAATGGTGCAATCGGACGGTGTCACTCAGTTAATCACACAAATCCATATTTATAGTAGAGAAAACGGTAGAGGGAGACTGAGATGAGCAAAGAGGACTCATCGGTTCACGGCAACAGTACCGACGAAAACGACGACACGATACGGATACGATACGATTGGGACACCACGGCACCCAGCACCGCCGTCGCCGAAACGGTTGCGAGGGCGGCGGGGAGCGAACCGAACGAGATAGAACCGCTCTACACGCACATCGACCCGGAATCGTTGGACGCACTTGTTTCTTCCAGAAAGAAGAGTCGATGCGAGACGACCAACTCGATTTCTTTCTCATACGATAAGTACGACGTGACCGTTCGAAGTAGCGGCGAAGTCGCCGTACGAGACGGCAGGTCACGTAAACGGAACACGTCGGGTGGGTGACTCCGATGTACCGAATCAGCAAAAAATGGAGGAGTGAACCTATCGCAGCGAGCTGAAAGGAGAGTCGAATCGAATTCGGACTTTCGTCCTAATCCTCGACGATTTCGGGGTCATCGACGGACGGCAAGCCCGTCGCCATCAATCGCCGGGCGATGACGACCAGACCGTTGTCGAATCCTCGTCCGAACACCGCTTTCTCCGTGTTTATCCCCCCGGTAGCCGTTTCGTGGGCCGAACTGACCAGAATCGTGTTCTGGTCTATCAGCAACAGTCGGCTGATGACCGTCTCGTCGGCCTCCTGAATCGGCGAACTGTTCAGCCACTCCAACCCCGAGACGAAGACGCTGGCGTCGGGGATTTCGTTCTGCATTCGCTCGCGGAGCGTATCGTCGGACGTTCCGATGAGAACTCGAATCCCGGTTTCCTGTGCCACCCGAAGGTTGTCGAGAAGGTCGTCCGTGACGACTTCCTCCCGGCCAAGGATGAGGATTATCTCCTCCCCGGCGCCGTCGATGAGTTGCTGCGTTCGATTCCGAATGGCCGTCGTACCGGTAAGCGACCAAACTTCGTGTGTAATCTGCTCGGTGCTGTCCGATTGTACCGGTTCGATATCGGCCAGCGCCTCGACGAGCGTTTCCGTCCGCGATTCGTACTCCTGTCGGAGCGTTTCACCCGCTTCCGCGATAGGAACGGCGCGAAACTGCTGCGGATTCGAGTGTTGAATCTCGACGAGTCCCTTGGTTTCCAACACCCGAATCGCGTCGTAGACGCGCGTTCGGGGCACTTCGGATGTCTCGCTTATCTCCTTCGCCGTCGCTTTTGGTAGTTTGGATAACGCTACGAGACACTTCGCCTCGTACTCTTTCAGCCCGAGTTGCTGAAGCAATTCGACCGCCTGATCGTGATTAGATACGTCCTTCATGGGTCCCAACCATGCTACCGGGTGTTCCGGTACCGTCTACGTTGTTTTGTCGCCGTTCATAAGTCAGTTCCCGTCCGACTGGCCACGGTGGTCCGACAGGACAGACCCTTCTACCTAATTGAAGTATCCAGACGACCATTAACTTGCCCTCTCGGGTCTCGACAAGTCTGCTTATTTCGAAGATAATTCGGGCATAGATACGCATTCCGCAATCACCATCTCTGAATCGAGCGGAAATAGCGACTCGAAGTTTTTTTTCCGCAACGTCACGAACGCACGGCCGATTCAATTATGCGATGAGAGTCACGAAATAGAGGAGTCGCGCGGAACGACGACTGGCCATCACACCGGAACCAGCTGATGGTTAACCCGGATAATCACAGTAAGGTTATACGGAGGTAGTTCCAACGAAGAATTGGTATGGAGTTCGACAGGGTCCCAACCTAAATGTCGCTCCGTACCATCTCGATGACGAAGAGAAACGAGAGAAATCAGTCCTGCTGCGACGCATCCGACAGTATCTCTTGGTTTTCGACGAGAAGCGTAAGCAGCGGTTTGATCTCGTCGAACTGCGGTCCTTTCGTGACCTGCTCGGAGATTCGGTTCCAATCGATGTACCCGTAATCCTCCAACTTTGGCAGGTGCACGTGTTGCATCAGAACCGCCCGCTCTCTGTGACTTTGCTTCCAACTGGTGGGGTTGGTCCCGTCGTTTTGTGGATTCTCTCGCGCTAAGGCGATTAACAGGCGTCGCCGATGAACGTTCGAGAGAATATCCATGTGTTCGTCAAGCATGACATTCCCTATCAAATGCAAGGATACCAAATAGGTTAAACAGCCGAGTATTTCACGAGTTCTAGTCGATTGAGGAAGTGAGTGACAAAATTTGGCCAGCACCGTCGAGCGAAAATCGGCGAATCACGACCGAAGGGCAAAAAGGAATCACAGGGCTAAATCCGCTGTTGTAGTCCTTTCGTAGGAAACAATCAACCCATCGAGTGACGTACCGAGTAGTATGAGCAGGCCGCTCGACAACGTGGACCGTGGCGTTCTCTTTCACCTCCAGCGAGACGCACGGAACACGACAACGCAGGAAATCGCCGAAACCGTCGGCGTCTCGGCGAGTACCGTCCGAAATCGAATCGAAGAGCTCGAAAATAATGGTGTCATTATGGGATACTATCCCGAGATCGACTACGAAGCCGCGAATCTACCGCTCCGCGTGCTGTTCGTCTGTACGGTCCCGGCCACCGAGCGGACCACCTACGTCGATCAAATGATGGAAATTCAAGGGGTGGTCGATGTCCGCAAGATGCTCACCGGGCGGCGGAACATCCACGTCGAAGTCGTCGGGACGAGCACACAGGACATCACTCGAATCACGGATACGCTCCACGAATCGGGCGTCATCATCGAGAGTTCGGAGATAATGCGCCAGCGCCGCATGCAACCGTTCGATCACTTCCACTTCAGCGAACAGGAAGAGAGCTGAATCGAACACCTCGAAAGGAACTACAGCGCTTCCTTGTACGCTTCCAGCGTCGCCTCGATGTCCTCCTCGGTATGAGCATAACTGAGGAACTGGGATTCGAACTGGTTGGCCGTCAAAAAGACGCCCTCGTCGAGCATCGCGGGCCAGAAGAGGCGTTCCCAGCGCTCGGTCTCGGCGCGGTTCACGTCGCCCTTGTCCTTCGGGCAGTAGTCGAATCGGGGGCAATCGGGGTCCTGCACGCATCCCGCTTCGCACTGGCCCGACAGGTCGCGTGGCCCGTCGCGGGTGAAGATGACCTTGAACATGCTGTCCATCCCGACGACGGTGTACTCGGGCGCGCGGTCCGCGAGGATGTCGGTCAGCCCCGAGCGGAGTTGGTCGCCCAGTTCGCTGAGGTGGTCGTACACGTCGTGTTTCGCGGCGTAGCGAAGGGTTTCGAGTCCGGCGGTCAACGAGAGCGGATGGCCGGAGTAGGTGCCCGCCTGGAACACGTCGCCGGTCGGCGTGAACTGCTCCATGATTTCGGCCCGGCCGCCGATGGCTCCGACGGGGAAGCCGCCGCCGATGACCTTCGCCAGCGTCGTCAGGTCTGGCGTGATGCCGAACTTGCCCTGTGCACACTGCAACCCGCCGATACGGAATCCGGTCATCACCTCGTCGAAAATCAGGAGGGAGCCGTGGTCCTCGGTCAACTCGCGGAGGATCTCCAGATAGCCATCCACCGGCGGGACGCTGGCGCAGTTGCCGAGAAGCGGTTCGGTGAGGACGCAAGCGATTTCGTCACCCTTCTCTTCGAACAGTTCGCGCGCCGCTTCGGCGTCGTTGAACGGGAGCGTGATCGTCTCCTCGGCGAACGCCGCCGGAATCCCGTTCGAACTCGGTTCCGAGGCCATTCCCGCGTTGCCCTGCACGAGCGTCGATTCCTGTGCGCCGTGGTAGCCGCCCTGCATGACGACGATCTTGTCGCGGCCGGTGTAGCCGCGGGCGAGGCGCACGGCCGAGGAAGTCGCTTCCGTCCCGCTGTTGACGAAGCGGATCATCTCGACGCTCGGGACGTGCCGGGTGACGAACTCCGCGAGTTCCACCTCGACCTCCGTCGGTGCGCCGTACATCGGCCCGTCAGCGAGTTGGGACTGCACCGCCGACTGCACTGGGTCTGGCATGTCGTGGCCCAGCAGCAGCGGTCCGTAGCCCATCACGTAGTCGATGTACTTGTTCCCGTCCGCGTCGACGACGTGTGCCCCGTCGCCGCGTTGCACGAAGAACGGATACGGTCTGACGGCCCGAACGGGCGAGTTGACGCCGCCCGGCGTTACTGACAGCGCACGGTCGTACAGGTTTCGAGAGCGCTCGCGGTTCATGTTCGGCCGGTTCGGACTCCCGCGTAAAGTTTGTGTCGAGAGGTGCGTGGAAGACCGTCGTTCACTCGTTCTTCGCCGCCGCCGTTTTCGTGACGTCGGAGAATTCGAACTGCGCCCCGCCCGTCTCGCTATCGGTCAGCGAGCAAGTCCACCCGTACACGTCGGACAGTTCCCGAACGAATGCCAATCCGAGACCCATCCCACCGTAATCCGACGCCGTCGTGTACCCGAGCACCATTGTGAGAAGTGTGATGGAACTGGGTAATTACCGTTGTGGTATGCAAATCGATAAGACGAAATGTCGGGCGGTTTGGCGCAATCTATCCCCAATTGACGGGATTTACGGATTCACGATCGGATGAAAATACGTGCTGTCAGACGATTGCTGTCGGTCGATACTCGTGTACGTGTCGTGAACACGAATGGGATACGGTAGGCGGACGGGATACGGTGGGAGCGGCTTGGAACCCGTTCTACTGCTGGCCAACTGCAGACCTACTGCTGGAAGTGATTTTGGAGGATTTCCAACGTCCGTTCGCGGTCGTCCCAGTCCACGAACAGGGCGACGCTGGTCGCGCTGGTGATGAGGTCGTGGATGTTGATGTGCGCTTCCGCGATGGGGTCCACGAGTTCGTGGATGATTCCCGGTTCGTTCGGGAGTTCGCCGCCCGTCACCCGAATCACGGCGATCGGGTCGTCGACCGTCACGCTGGAGAGCGATTCCTCGTCGATGACCTCCTGATGGAGGATGTTCTCGGCGCGTTCCGCTTCCTCGGTGTCCACGTAGAACGTGATGCTGTCCATGCCGCTCGCCACGGCGTCGATGTTGATGTTACCGGTACCGAGCGCGGTGGAAAGGTCGGCGAGGATACCCGGACGGTTTCGGATCGCACGGCCCGCCAGGGTCATGCAGGCGAGCGGCGACTCGCGCATGTCGATGAGGTTCTCGAACTGGCCGGTAACGTTCGTCCCACCGGCGAGCAGGTCGCCGTGCTGGTAGTGGACGACGCGGACGTGGAGGTTGTCGTCCTTGTACGAGAGCGCCGACGGCGCGACGACCTCGGCCCCGCGGAACGAGAGGTTTCGAAGTTCGTCCACCGTTATCTCGCCGACGTTCCGTGCGCCTTCCACGACGCTCGGGTCGCCGGTCATGACGCCTTCCACGTCGGTGACGATGACGACTTCGTCGGCGTCCATGTACGTGCCGAGCATCACGGCCGTCGTGTCGCTGCCGCCGCGTCCGAGCGTCGTTACGCCTCCTTCCTCGTTCTCCGCGAGGAAGCCCGTGATGATCGGGACGACTCCGTCCATCTCCGCCGCGAGTTCGGCGGCGCGCGCTTTCGTCTCCTCGACGTTGACCTCCCCGCGCGTGTTGGTGATGACCGGCCACTGCTCGCTTCCGGGTTCGAGGAAGATGGCGTTCACGCCGCGCGCGGACAGGGCGGCTTTGAGCATTCGGACGCTCGTGCGCTCGCCCATGCTGACAATCTCTGCGCGGTCCGGTTCGTCCGCGTCGAAGTGAATTTCGTCGAGCAGTTCGTCGGTCGTGTTGCCCATCGCGCTGGCGACGACGGCGATTTCGTGTCCTGCTTCGACGGCTGCTGCGACTGAGTCTGCGGCACGGTTGATGCGGTCTCCGCTTCCGAGGCTGGTGCCTCCGAACTTGGCGACTACACGCACCGAACCACCTCTTGTGGTCGGTTATTCATGCGCGGGCATAGCCACGGTGGGCAGATAACTGCTTGCATGTCAAGCATTTCTGCCAGTTACTCCTTTGACATGACGGGAGGGGAGATCACGACGGACGGCATAGACAGCGCACGATTCGCCGCCGCGCGTGAGGGAATTTCCCTGTGTCGGTCTCTGGTGCTCTGTACGATCACGAACCATGTTTTCAGGCTCGTCTAATTCGATAAAGGGGTTTCGATTTTTAGGTTGGCCTAAAACAGAAACCGGTGCGGCGCGTCGTCGTGAATCAGTTTGCCGCCATCGAAACGCTCGCCGTGTCCGTCTCGCCGTCCCCGTCCGTGACGCGAACCGTGATCGACAGCGACCCACAGGAGGGAAGGGACACGTGAATCGAACGTCCCCCTCTCTCGTACGCACCATCCCCGTCGACATCCCACTCGAACCGAAGTTCGCTCCCCGTCGAAGCGGACGCATCGAGTTGGAGGACGTCGCCACCGTCGAGGTCGGTCGAGTCGGGACTCGGCGTGACTTCGATACACGCATCCAACGATGGGGACTCGGTTTCCTCGTCAGGTTTGTCGGAGGTTTCGTCCCCACCGTCCGGTTCGTTGTCATCCGGCAGTCCGGTATTCCCGTCCGGTTGCAGGTCGGACGACCCCAGCGCGAAGAAGTTCGAGTAGTACGTGTACTCGTAGTCGAGCGTCGCATCGACGGGATACGTCGCAACGTACAGTTTGTCGTTCGAAATCACGGGTACCCCGGCGGCGGGGGGATTTTCGGGCGACGTTTGGAGGTCAGTGCTGTCGAGTGGGTACGTCCACTGTAACTCGCCGGTCGAATCATCGATAGCGTGTATGATACCCAGTTCGGAGATGTTCCCGCCGAGGTACACCGTTCCGTTGCCCACGACCGGGTTGCTGAAGGATTCTCCCACCATGTTCGTCGTCCACGCCGTCTCCCCCGTCATCCTGTCGAGTGCTTTCAGGGTGGAATCCTCAGAGGTATCGACGAATATCACGTGCTCGTCGGTGATGACGGGGCGTCCGTTCCACCGGTTCTGTTCCGAGGACTCGTAGTTCCACTCCAGCCGACCGGAATCCGGCGACCGGGCTTGTATCTCCACGCTGTCGTCGTCTCCGGTGAGATAGTTGGTTTGGGAGAAATAGACCATTTGTTCGGTTGACGACGGGTTGCCGAGCGTCGTGTCGTCCGGGGATACACGCCATTTCATCGACCCGTCTGCGGCGTTCAACGCCTTTCCATCGCTCAGGAAAAGGGTTTCGTCGGTGTAACTCAGTGCATCGCCGACGTCCTCCGACAACCCGGAGACGCCGGCAGTTTGCCAGACGGTATTCCCGGTTGGGGGGTCGAACGCGTACGTCCCGTGTCGGTTCGAGCTGAAGATCCGGTCGTCGGTCACGACGGGGGGAGACCAGACGTCGTGGTCCGTCCGTGTCCACACCGTCTCCCCGGACGCAGCATCGAGCGCGTACATCCCCCCATCACCCGAGTTTGAGGTTTCGAAGCTCTTCGTCGCCACGTACACCTTGTCGCCATCGGTCGTGGGTGGCTTCGGACTCGGAATGTCGGTTCGTTTCCACCGTCGCTCGCCGGTTTCGAGGTCGTATGCGCCGAGATATCCGGTGGTCTCTCCGGGCGTGTTGTCCGATGTAACGGCGAGATACACCAGTTCGTCGGTAACGATCGGCTCGACGTGGAACATACTTCCGTCCAAATCCATCTTCCAATCGAGTGTGGCGTACGGTGTCGGACCGTCGTCTTCGGTCGTTCCCGTTCGACTGGGTCCAGAGCGAGGCCCGGTCCATTGGTACGGTCGAATTTCGGAACCACCGCCCCCGGCGGAGGCGTATCCTCCGAACGCCGCGACACCCACCGTAGCACCGATCGTTTTCAACATCGTTCGTCGGTCGATTCCCGTTCGCGTGTGGGATTCTCCAGGCATCTGTCTCGAACGTTAATTCAATAATCGTACAAATTGTTATGATGCCCCTGAACAGTATATTCCATCTTTAGGCAGAGTATAACAATAGATTCGATAGTGCTTATGCGAAGTATGGTGAGAGGAGAAATCAGAAACGAAGACGCACGACTGCTCGACCGAATCGATCGGAACCGACGTCCGACTGTCTGGGGGGCAATCCTCGAAATTCTGCTGGGAGAGGGGATCTGATGCCGACCTACAATATCGTCGATCAGGGGGCAGACAAAAACGGAAACACGGCCATCGATCCGATTCTAGGCGACCTCGTCGGCAGCAATACGACGATCGTCTTCCCATCGGGAACCTACAAGCTCAACGGGATTACCATCGAGTCAGGGACCAACAACCTCGAACTCATCGCGCCGAACGGTGCGCGACTCGTTCCCGGTGTTTCGAGCGACAACACCCGTTGGTTCGACGTGTACTCGAACGGGTTCGTCCTCGACGGGTTCGAACTCGATATGCGGAACACGCCGATTCCACCGTTCGTCCGCATGAACTCCAATTCGGGTAACTGGGAACTCAGACGACTCATCACCCGTGGAAAAGTGCGGGCAGCCACCGATAGCAACGTCGGATCGAACGATTCGAGCGACGCACGCACGTACTTCCGGTTATCCTCCGCGGACGGAAAACGCGGACTCCTGCAAGACTGCTATTTCAACGAGGGGGCGTGTGCTGCGGACGAGGCGAGCAACCGGCGTGCGATACTCGTCGAATCCGGGAAGGGGGCGCTCACGTTCAACCGTTGTTGGTTCGAGCTGTGAGGAGAGAACACGATTTACGCGAAGAAACCCGAAGGAAAACTCAAAATCCTGAACTGCTTCGTCCGCAACACACAAAACGGTCTGCGCCTCGGGGGGAACACGGAAGTGAGAAACTGCGTCTCCATCAAGGACGGACAACATCCACGGTCGGCGTGGTCGGGCGGGTCGCTCCAACGCGGTGTGAGCTGCGAGGCCAACGTTCCCGCGGATTCGGCGGACGGGATCAACAGTTACGACGGAACGCTCACCATCGCGGATTGTGATTTCTATCACCGCTACCAGTCACCGAGTTGCGGCGGACCGATCACGGGACAGGTCACGTGTCAACGGATCGCGTAGATAACACCCGAATCAGCTACGATTCGACGAAGAACCACGACGCCATCTACACGTACGATAGCCAGATGTCCGATGGGACACCAGCAAATCTCGAATATCTGGAGTTCAATGACGTCCAGGCACGCAACGACCACAGCAGCGAGTACGCGATCTACATCGGCCAAGCACCGGACGAATGGGGAACGGTGTCTGGCGTTCTCGGTGGGTCCGGTCCACAGACCAACTCGACCTACATTAGCAACCGGATGACCATCAACGGGAATCCCGACGAACCGAATACGACGCCGCCGTTGCCCGATCCGCCAGCGCTCGGTACCGTTCCGCTGCAATCCGCGCAACTCGTTCGCATCGACAATACGGGCAACGACTCGCCAACGACATACCGGATTACGGCCGGGGAGAACGCCCTTCCCGCAGGCAACGAAGGTTCGACGATGACCATGTCCTGGGGAGAGGACGGCGGGCCGAGCAGGCCGGGGAATTCGTCGGTCGCAACCGGATCAGTTCCCGCGGGAAAGATCCACTCGTTCTACGTGACCGGCGGTATCGTTTCGACCGAGTCGAGCGGACCCGCGGTGTGGACGGTCGATGGGGAACCGTACACCCCCGGCAGCGAAGTACCGCTGTTGACGAAAACGATAACCAGCGGGAAACAGGAAAGCGTAGAGCAGTGGCAACAGGTCACCTCGGCCGTACAACCGAGTGGCGTCGTCGTCGCGAAACCGCTGTCGTACGACGGAGAGAACCCGGCGCACGTTCGTCTCCGAAACGTGGCGGATGGCGATTTCGAATACAAACTCGAAGAATGGGAATACCTCGATGGATCGCATATCAGTGAAACGTTCCATTCGCTTTCGGCGGGGACGAACGAACAGGTGTTGCAACTGGACAACGGCAAATCGTTCAAGGTAAAAGGCGGACAAGCGGAGGTTTCCGACGCGAAGACGACCGTTTCGATGGGGGATTTCTTCGGGGGGACGGCACCGGTCGTATTTGCACAGCCACAGAC